>JAUIEA010000176.1 GCA_030429045.1 Bacteroidia bacterium
TCGGTGCGCAGGACTTCTTCGAGGTTGTCATTGGACGTCCCCATGAAAAAAGAATAGTTGGCAATCGAATCCCTGGAGGCGGTCTGGTACTTTTTTTCAAGTAGTTCCTGGGACAATGCGGGTGGTTTGGTATTGGGCATCTCCATAAAGGAGGTCACTCCTCCAGCTACAGCTGCCCGTGACTCTGTATAGATCTGGGCTTTGTGGGTCATGCCGGGTTCCCGAAAATGAACCTGATCATCAATAATACCGGGCAGGACCAGCTGACCATTCAGGTCGACCTCAGTAACGGATCCGGAGGTGGTCAGGCCTTGTCCGATGCGTTCGATCCGACCGTTTTTGATCAGAATATCCCCTTCCATCCGTCGTCCGCGATTCACGATCAGGGCATTCCTCAGGATCTGTTGTGTCATGTTGATTCCTTTGTTACAAACATAAAGACTCATGCTGAATCGTCTGTTAACGGAAGAGGGTTTATTTTTGAGCTCAATCTGAATCCATTTGAAACCATTCACTACACAGAAGATCGGAATACTCGGCGGCGGACAATTGGGCAAGATGCTCTGTCAGGCTGGCTCACGTTGGGGATTGGACCTCTCCATTCTGGATGAACGAGCCGATTTTCCAGCAGGGCAGGTCTGTCCCCAGTTTACAGTCGGCAGCTTCCGCAACGAGGAAGATGTATTTGCTTTCGGGCAGCATATGGACGTTGTGACGATCGAGATCGAGCACGTTGCCGTAGATGCGCTGGATCGATTGATCCAAAATGGGGTGGCGGTCTACCCTGCCCCGAGCGTGTTGCGCACGATCCAGGACAAGGGGCTTCAGAAATTGTTCTATCAGGAGCATGGGATCCCGACAGCGGCATTTCATCTGATGGATGATGCGGAGGCGATCCGCAAGGCTGTGGCGTCCGGAACGTTGTCACCGCCTTTTGTCCAGAAGACCAGAGAGGCTGGTTATGACGGCCGGGGTGTTGCGATCATCCGGACAAATACAGATCTACCCAGGTTATTGGAGGGGCCTTCACTGATCGAAGACCTGGTGCCAATGGCCAAAGAAATCGCGGTCGTTGTTGCGCGTGATATCCATGGTGATTGTAAAGCCTTTCCAGCGGTAGAAATGGAATTCCACCAGGAGGCCAATCTGGTCGAATTCCTCAGTTGCCCTGCTGATCTGACCGAAGCGCAAGCCTCCGCCGCCGAAGCACTGGCCATCCAGGTGGCGCAGGCTTTTGGCACTGTAGGCTTGCTGGCCGTCGAACTCTTTCTGACCCGGGAAGGCACCCTGCTCGTCAATGAAGTGGCTCCCCGTCCGCACAACAGCGGACATCATACGATCGAATGTTGTGAGACCTCGCAATATGAACAGCATTTGCGGGCCATCACCGGATTGCCATTGGGCGATACCCATCTGGTGCGTCCGGGGGTGATGTTAAACCTCCTGGGCGAGGAAGGATATACCGGGCCGGCCATTTATCAAGGCTGGGATACATGTATTGCCTGGCCAGGCGTACATGTACATTTGTACGGAAAGGCAGAGACCCGACCCTTCAGAAAGATGGGGCATGTCACTGTTGTTGCAGATACATTGGAAGAAGCACGGGACCGGGCCCGCATTGTCCGGGAACAATTGAAAGTCATCGCATGAACAAGCCCCTTGTCAGTGTCATCATGGGATCCGATTCAGATCTGCCAGTCATGGCTCCGGCTGCGGAGTTTCTGGAGAGTATGGATATCCCGGTAGAAGTAACTGTGGTTTCAGCGCACCGGACACCTGACCGGATGGTCGAGTTCGCCCGACAAGCTCATCAGCGGGGCATCAGGGTGATCATCGCCGGTGCCGGTGGTGCTGCTCACCTGCCAGGAATGGTGGCCTCCATGTCTCCGCTGCCGGTCATTGGCGTACCGGTCAGATCTTCCAACTCCATTGACGGGTGGGATTCGATCCTGTCTATTCTTCAGATGCCGAACGGCATTCCGGTGGCCACTGTTGCCCTGAATGCAGGTAAGAATGCAGGCATCCTGGCTGCTCGGATCCTGGGAAGTACGGATGAAGCGCTTCAAGCCCGCCTGATCAGCTACATGCAGACCATGGAATCCCAGGTATTGCAGAAGGCTGAACGGCTGGAAAAGAGTGGCTATAAAGATTACCAGCGGCCGGCCTGAGCCAACCGCTGGCCATGATCTATTTCAGGTACATGATAAACTCTACCCGGCGATTCATGCGCCGACCTTCATCAGACTTGTTGCTGGTGATGGGTCTCGTTTCGCCAAATCCGGAAGGCAGCATTCTCGAGGCGGCCACCCCTCTGGATATCAGATAATTGTAACAGGCTCTTGCCCGCTGCTCGGACAGAGCCAGATTGGTCGACGGACGACCGACATTATCGGTATGTCCATTGATGATGAGGTGATAATCCGGGTATTTCAGGAGTACTTCTGATACACGATCCAGGGTGAGGTATGATTCGGGCAGGATGGTTGCCGATCCGGTCTCAAATTGCACATTGCGCATAGCCAGTTCCAGTGCTGACCGATCCTCAGCAGTAATGATGGGACATCCGTCATTATTGGCGGGTCCGGCACGATCAGGACAGCGATCCTTGGGGTCGGCAACACCATCTCCATCGCGATCGGGGCACCCGTTGATCTGTCCGGCCAGGGTTGGACACAGATCCTTGGAGTCGGGGAATCCATCTCCATCCTGGTCGCCTTCTGGCGGGCAACCCTTGAGCTCGGGGAGTCCGGGCACGGAAGGACAGGCATCCTCATCGTCCATGATTCCATCACCATCGGAGTCTACGGGTGGTGGGCAGCCGTTCAGATTGGGCAATCCGACTACATCCGGACAAGCATCATCCTGATCGGCAACGCCATCTCCATCCCTGTCGGGACATCCATTGACCGGCCCAGGAGTTTGAGGGCATCTGTCCCGATTGTCCGGAACCCCATCGCCATCACTGTCCGTAGTCACCGGGCATCCGCCATCTTCTGCCAGTCCCGGTTCGTCCGGACATTCGTCCAAAGAATCAATCACCCCGTCGTCATCTCTGTCCGGGCATCCGCCGTTAGTGGCGAGACCGGGTTGTTCCGGGCATTGGTCCACATTATCGGTCAAACCGTCACCATCGGTATCCGGACAACCATTCAGTGCAGGTGGACCGGCGAGTTCCGGACATTCATCTTCAGCATCGGCCACACCATCATCATCCTGATCCGGGCAGCCCTTTGCCTTACTGGTTCCCACCTCCTCAGGACACAGATCCTGGGGATCCGGGACACCGTCACCATCGGTATCCGGACAGCCTTTGAATTCTGGTAATCCGGGCAAGGCCGGACACAGGTCATCAGGATCCAGAATGCCATCCTGGTCCGAATCAACGGGTATGACGATCTTCTTCAGACCCGGGACATACAGAAAGCCCAATCCATATTGAAGATTGTCCTTTCCGCTGGCCATGGATTTTCTGAATTCCGCCTGGACATTGACGTAAAAGTCACGCGCGACCCGCACATTTAACCCTGCACCAAGCGGAAACTGTATGTTGGATTCGGCATAGTCCTCCAAAACAAGACCTCCTCCGGCAAAAAAGTAGGGCGAGGCGAGCTTGTCGGGATCAAAAAAAGTACCCTGCAGGAGGAGGTCCAGGCTGGTGAAACGAATGTCCTGTTGGGCATTGGGAAATTTGGCCACCGCAAATTTCAGGGGTAGCACAATATTGAGATATTTCCAGCCGACATTGCGATGGTAGTTGATCTCGATCCCATTGCTGATCTGCTGTGGATCAGCATTGTCGTAGATATTCGGTGTGTAATGATCCAATAGAAGGAATCGCGCACCTATACCGTCTGGGTGGAGGGGAGTTTGAGATGAGGCTACAGAAACAAGGACCACCCCACACAGGAGGAGGGATAAGCGAAGCACTCGGGTCATGCCATCGGTTTTATTGGGTTGCTCAAAGATAGGAGAAAAACAACCAAGAAGTTGGTCAGGGCATGGAGACAACTTCTAATGCGTCTTTCAGTCTTTCCATATTGCGGATATGGGACCTTCGAAATGCTTTTCCAAGGAAGGGCAAACACAGTGAACCCCAGAAATTTTGCGGCATCAGGATCAGATGGCTGTTCAGTCTCGCTTTACCGGTGGCGGTTTCGAACACTTCGAAGGATCGATGGATCTGGAGCATCGTATTACTCCAAGTCAAGACCAGTGCCTGATCATCCTCACATTGGAGGATCTCCTGTTTCATTCGAAAGGAGGTTGATCCATAGTTCAGGTGAATCCAGCTGGTAGAGCCCACTTCGCCTTCTTCTCCGGTGAGGGGTTCAAAACGCTTGAACTCAGTGATCCATAACGGGAGATTCTCCCAGGCATACAGGAAGGGAAAAATTTCCGACGGAGGTTTACTGATCTCCTGGCTGGATGAACATTCCATGAATGGGCGATTGCCGTACAATCAAAAATAATCAGAATTTTCTTCTGACCCAAATCAAATTGGCGAACAGACCTACTTGATTCGTAAAGGTCGGAAGGAGGCTGTTTTGGGAGCGCAGGTGGCCCGGTCTTCGTTCTCGGCAACTACATAGTATTCTACCTTGCTTTCTATGCCCAGGAGGGTACCGGTAAATGTGCGTTGAGCTCCCAGCTTTGCCGGCGGGGCTGCCTGCAATCCCAGGGTAGTAAAGACATGATCCCCTTTCTTTCTCCAGTACAGCGTGATGGTATCTGTATTGGAGGCCGTGCAAGAAAAGACGATATCCTGCTCCTCTGTTCGTACCGCTGTGGGTTCTTCCAGTTCAGGAGCGCCCCGACTGAAGATCCAGTGTTCTCTGATCGCACGGGTCCGTCCTTCCATCAGTTCGGAAATGCCGATAGTCGACTGATTGCCAATGGTGACCGATTTTTTTCTGTTCTTTTCAAACTGCTCGAAAGAATAGAGCGGCATCTGTTCTGCCTGGACCGCAGACCGGATCAGGGCGTGCCATTGATCCATGAGCTGGAGATATCGCCCGTTCAGGAAGAAGTCGTCCATGATGGTTTGCATATGAGCGATATAGATCTTCTCATAATGCGGATTCTTGAGCAACTGACTGATCAAGGGACGCTTGGGGTTGTCTGCGTGTAACATCGGGTCCAGATGCATCATTTCGTCATCTTCCAGACTGGCCATGTCGGCCCGTCGGAAGCCACCGAATGACAAATTCAGGTCCCAGATCAAGGGGACAAAGCGACCGTCCTTCCGTTGGTAGAGATAAAAATTATGGCAGAGGAACCCGGAATAACTATCCAGGTTGACCAATACATTATTGAAGGCCAACATCCACAGGGTCAGGTCAATATCCAGGATGCTATCCAGGGGAACTTGAGGGTTGTTGAGCTGCTGGATCATGTCGATCAGGGCTTCCCAGCCCGTGTCAGACTTCATTTCGTACCGGCCGTCATAGCATTTGATGTCTGGTCCCAGATCCTCAAGGCTACAATTCTGTCCCGGCAGGCAGTCTTTTACCTGGACAACCTGGTCCCAATCCGGGTCACACTTGAAGAAGTAGCCCTTTTTTTCATCAAACCAGGAATCCAGGAAATATTTGTCAATATCCTGGGTCAGGGTATAGACCCCGAAATATTCATTGTTGACGTAGACCCTGGCCATGGCACACTCGGGAGCGGGCATGTACTCCCGGGCAATGTAATAGGAAAGGATATCCCGGAGATAGCTGGGATCGCGAAAGCCGTTGGACAGCTTCAGGTGATCGTACCCAATGGGGAAATTGGCGCCTTTGATGAATTTACCGGCATCCAGACTGAAGGGCAACTTGCGGCTACCCTGCTTTTTGACATTGTTAAATGAGCTGTTTCCTTTGAAGCGGATACCGACACTGTCCAACTTGACATTGTCAAACCAGATCGTGGCAGAGATCTTGTCGCGTCGATCTGTGGATTTGTAGGCTTTCAGCCTGTTCTCCCAGTGTTTGTCATCAAACTGGATCCGAAGTTCATACAAATGAAAAGGATCCAGGCCTTTTGCCTTGTCTTGTGCCTGGATGGACAAGGGTGCCTGGCACCACATGAACAAGACCCATCCAAGGAGTAAAACTCCCCTCATTAATTTAGTTCTTCCAGTGTGATGGTCAATGGTTTCTGGCGGTATTCTGCCGGATAGAAGGACACTGCAGCTGTATTTTCAGCGACGACATAGTATTCCAGAGCGGTTTGTCCTCCTGATGGTTTGATCTTGGATACAAACCTTCCTTCGCCATTACCGAGTTTGTCATCCGGCTTCGGC
>JAUIEA010000177.1 GCA_030429045.1 Bacteroidia bacterium
AGTTGAAGTGCTGACAGATAGGGCTGAGAAACGTCGTGAACTTGGAAGGCAGCTTGAATCAGTGTTTCAATCAATTTGATCCTTTAGATGAAGTCAATCATTGACAGAGATGGTGTGCGCTGGATATCTGAAGATGTCCTAAAAAGATACTTAGGTATTGATCAAAGCTACCTCAAAAGCGAGGCGAGGTACAAATACCGTAAGACTCTTCCTCCCTCCCAGCGCGACCTCTCCGTCCTCCCGGACACCGGTAAATCATGGCGATACGCCAAGTTCTTTGACAAATTCTACTATGATCTTAACAGGATCCCTGATAGGGCCCCAACCAGATATCGGTCTCAGCTGCCACCGGTGGAAGAGCTGATGAAGAAGGAGCGCTCCAGGGATGAAGTGGTCGAGGATCTATGCCAGGGGCTGGATCGTGCCATGAAAAACGACTGGCATGACTTCATCCACTACTATGCCGGCGACAACAACCGGCCCCAGCTGGCCCGTGGAGCTGCATGCCTACACTTCCTCTCCAGGGAGTATCATGACTGCACTGATCAACGCGCATTTGTGATGGACGCGATCAAGGCGTGCCGGCTGATGTCGGCGCCATACATGCCGAGTAGCTACCGGCTGCTCCGTGAGCGCATGGATGCCTACATCTCAGGCACAGAAGTGAACGAGCTGGTGTTCTTGCCCAGAGCTGGAAACCAGAACGCCCTGAGCATTGATGACCCCGATATCTTCTCCTGGATGGTGAAGCTCCGGGCGATGCCGCAAAACTACTCCAATGCGCACATCATCCGCGAAATGCAGCGCCTCTGCTCGACATTTGGAAAGGAGTGCCCTTCCTCCAGCTGGTTTTACTCGCAGCTGTCGACGGAGAAGATGAAGTTTATCACCTCCTCCCGGTTTGGGGCCAAAGGTCGGTTTGCCAATGAGTTTACCCCGACCATGAATATCGCCAATGCCATCTTCGCCGGCGACTGCTGGCAGATAGATGGCACCAGGGTCAACTTCGTCGAACACATGGGCCCGAATGGCAAGCGGAGATCACTCTTTATGGTCTGCTTGCGCGATGTGTACAGCGGTGATATCCTGGGCACCTGGTTTGGTGCAGCTGAGAACAGATGGGCATATATTCACGTGCTGAAGATGGCCGTCTCTGCCACGGGCAAGCGCCCATATGAACTGGTCATCGACCGGTTTCCGGGTCACAACACTGAAGAGTGGCAGCATGTCGAGAAGGGGATCCGACAGATGGGCACAAAGGTCACCTATGCGCACAAGGCCACAGGGAAAGCCCAGATCGAACGCTGGATAGAGACCCTTCAGTCGGTCTTTATGAGCCGTTCAAAATACTACTACGGAGAAGGCGTGAATAGCGGTCGCCGGCATGCCAATCCTGCGATCGAGCACATGGCCCTCGTGCGTAAAGAAGCCCGATATGAAGGTTTTGATTTTGACATGGCCTGGCAGGAGGCCATGCTGGTGATCAACGCATATCGCGATACGCCATACAGCAAGTACAGTCGCAAATTTCGACACCTCGATAAGTCGCCCCGCCAGCTCCACGAGGAAAGCGAGACGCCAAACATGAAGAAGGTGGAGCTGTGGCAGCAGGTGTCTTTGTTCGGGCAGCAAACAAGTGTGAAGATCCGCAGAGACGGACTGATCAAGATAGAAGTGATGAAGGTGCCCTACACATTCCGAGTGATGGACCTGGAAGTGATCGCAAATCATGAAAATGTGACATTGATTTATGAGCTGGATGACCTGTCGGTTGCCCATCTCTTCACCCGGGATGAACAGATGGACCTGATCTGCGAGGTCCGCGAAGAAAGAGCCATCCAGGTCTATGGACCGAATGCAGAATTGGGCCGGGTGTCAGAGCTGAAGAGCCTCTTCCGCCAACTGCAGGAATACAAGGAAAGCGAGCGAAATGCCATCATCGAAGAGGGCTACAGCGAGTTTGATCTGCTGACCGGCTCAACCCTCCACAAGGATGACAAGGAGAACGCGGAGACGCGATATCTAATGGAAAGAGCAAAAGACTGGGTCGACCACGGCCAGCCGCGGATACCGGCTGAGGATGTCAACCTGTTCGACTCGGATGAAGAAGAAACGATCTCAGTAAACGTACTGGATCAGATTTGAAAATAGCGCGGTAGAGCAGTTGGTAGCTCGGTGGGTTCATATCCCACAGGTCGCAGGTTCGAGTCCTGCCCGCGCCACGAAGGATCGGTTTGACTCCGGGGGTGGTAGATAAGCCCATTGTTCGCCACCCCCAATCAACCGATCAAGAAGCATTGATCAGGATGTTGGAAATCAGGTCGGGTCAAAAGTGGCCCGACCTCCAAAGCGCAACAAATGTTCAAACTCATCTTTCTGCCCGGCATCGTCGCCTGGATCTGTACGCAGATCCGGGAAGCCAGGCAAGCAAAACGAAACCCATGAATATCAAACCCAAACATCTCATCTATGCCTTTGCGGCTATGTTGATTTTGTCCTTGATCTCCGAGCACTGCCGGAATGAACAAAAAAGGACCAGCCCGGAAATCGAACTGATCCAACGATAACATTATAGACATGACAAATGTACAAAAATCAGAGATTCTGGCTCTCATCGAGAGGGAATCCAAGCGGATGGGATCCGCACGCAGAGTGGCCACCAAATGCGGTGTCTCTGAAGCAACCATCTCCCAGATCCGAAACAACAAGTGGGACCTGGTCACTGATCAGATGTGGGCTCACCTGGCCACAGCCCTCAACCTGCAGGGCGGCACCTGGCAGATCGTAGACACCCACAACTACAAGATGATCTGGCAGCTCCTGGAGGCTGCAAAGAGAGAGAGCATGTTCTTTGCCATCTCTGCCAAGGCTGGATCCGGCAAGACAGCTACCCTGCGCCAATATGCAGATGTGAATGCCAGCGATGCAGTCTTCTACATCCAGTGCCGCGAATGGAACCGCCGTGACTTCCTGCTAAACCTCTGCAAAGAACTGGGCATCGATACCACCCACAAGGGCTACGTCAATATGGACGCACTGGGGCAGATGATCATCGACTACTTCAACAGCCGTCGCGGAGCCCGACCAATCCTCGTCATCGATGAGGCCGACAAACTCCGTGCTGCAGCTCTACGCTTCCTTATTCCACTCTACAACGCAACAGAGGACATCCTGGGCTGTGTGATATCCGGAACGGACAACCTAGAAAAGGAGCTCAAAAGGGGAGTTAAATACAACCTGAAGGGCTTCGATGAGATCGACAGCCGGTTTGGTCGGCAGTTCATCCACCTGGTAGGAGCGACCCGGACGGACGTGAAGGCCATCTGCAAGCACAATGGCATCGATGACACGACCACCATGACAAAGATCTGGAATGAAGCTGGCCCTCGCCCGATCATCCTTGACGGCCAGCAGACCACAGTAGTAGACGATATGAGACGACTGAAGCGGATCATCATGCGCGAACGACTCAAAATCAACAGCAATGGCTCCGAAGCGCATCGTAGAGGTGAACCTGCAGGTGCAGGTGTCTGATCCGGATATCGATATCAGGATCAACGTCACCAAACAGGTGATCTCTCACCTGGTGATCCACGCGGCCAGCAAAGTGACAGAGACCCCGGTGATCGATATCCTGTCCAGCAGTCGAAAGAGACAGCTGGTGAACATCCGGAAGATGTGCAGCGCAGTGCTTCGCAGTGATGGCCAATCCTATCCATCGATTGGCCGGGTACTGAATACTGACCACAGCACGATCATTTGTTACTGCCGAAAGCACGCAGATCATTTGCTCATGGAGCGAGACTATGCAACACTTTATAATCGAATTCTTAACACTTATCAAACCCTCAAAAATGGCCAGACAGAAAGCAAATGTGATCACTGAAACGATCACCCCAGAAGATGCAAACAGGTGGTTTGCAGAGTACACAAAATCCCAGGCACAGATCAATAAACTGAGTGCTGACATGGACGTGAAGATCACGGCCATCAGGGAGAAGTTTGACGCGCCAATACGAACAGTAACTGATGCACGTGATGAAGCCTTCCGACACCTTCAGAAGTTTGCCGAGGACAACCCGGACAAATTCGTAAAGCGGAAAAGCATGGAGTTTACCCATGGTATGCTAGGCTTCCGAACAGGAACTCCGAAGCTGAAAACGCTGAAGGGGTTCACCTGGGGATCTGCGCTGAACCTGATCAAGGAATTCATGCCCGAATTTATCCGCACCAAGGAAGAAGCCGACAAAGAGGCCATCATTGGCAGCCGAGATACTGAACACGTGAAGAGCAATCTGAGACGCTGTGGTATGGAGGTCGTCCAGGACGAAGCCTTCTATGTGGAGCCGAAGCTGGAAGAAGTAGCTGTACCTGTATAACCATGACACCAGTGGAACTGAATAAATACCTCATAGAATTCAGGAATACGAAGGGCGGTGTGATCCTCGGATACCACCGTTCCCTTCTCCACCATGTGGACATCCAGTGCGAGCTGAGTGTCATGCAGCTCAACTGGCTGTGGGACAAGTTCCTCCCCTTTACCGAGTCGGAGCTGGAGAATGTGAGAGATCCGAAGATCAAGATCACCCGGATGGCAAAGGATCTATCCTTCGAGGCATTCTGGGATCGATTCGCCTATAAAGTCGGCAAGAAAGCGAGGGCAGAAAAGCTCTGGGAAGCTTTAAAAGAAGACGAGAGAGCATCTGCCCTCCATGCCGTCGATCGATACAAACAATTCATCGCGCACACCAACACTGCCCAGGCGTATGCCGAGACCTGGTTGGCCCAGCGCCGGTGGGAAAACGAATTCAAGCTATGAGCAACGTAATGACACCAAGCCAGCAGATCCGGAAGATCCACGGCTTACTCCATCACACCGGGTTAACTCACTCCAAGATTGACATCATCTACAATGCCTATGGCGTAGAGCACGTCACCGATATGACCTCAGATGAGCGGGATGACTTCATTCAGCGCCTCCGGGCTTTGCTCCGGCAAAAGAAAGTCCAGGAGGCCAGTCCGGAGTTGCGAAAGAAACGGTCCATCGTGTTGCGAATCCTCTCACGAATCGGCGTGTATGACTCCACAGAGCCCGGCTGCGAATACGTTGCCTTTGACTGGAAGCGAGTGAATGCCTACCTCTCTGATAAGCGCATCGCTGGGAAGCTTCTCTACGAGATGAATATCGAGGAGCTGGAGGAGTGTGCCAGGAAATTACGATCCGTGGAACGCAAGCAAAAGAAGGCCATCGAAGAAGCGGAGCTCAAAAAAGACTACGAATCATGGCTTGCACGAAACAACTAAACCAATTGTGCCACACCATTGGCCTCATCATGGCCTGGGGTAGCATGTTGACACCCGTTTTATTCACGCTTTACATCCTATTCAAATGAAAGCATCAGAGTACAAATACCTCGACTCCCAGATGGAGAACATGACCGACAAACAGAAGGCCATCATCTTCCAGTTTTTGGTCGGGATCGCATTGAAGTCACCGGAGCTGCTGTTCAGCGTCATCAAAGTGCTCGTCCGGATCGGGAAGATCATCGCTGAGACCTTCTTCGATAAAGAAGGCAAGCCGCGGGATCCGTGGTGGGTACGAGTGCTCGGTGTGTTTGGGATCAACTTTGCCAGGAAGATCCAGGCCATCGGTGATGAAGCGGACAAAACCCTGAAGGAGCTCAATCTGCCGGACGTCGTATGAAGCCCTACACGATCAAGTTGAGCGCTCTGAACATGACCTACTTCGCCGGTTGGGTGAAGCTGGCCCTGGAGGATCTGGCTGATGATGAGTTTCTGCTGGCCAAGATGGCCATCGTGCAGCTCTACAAGCGCAAGCTGGAGAAGTTTGAATATCCAGAGAAGTGCAGCATCCGGATCACCCTGGTAGAGGCCCTGGCGCTTTGTAAATGGCTGGATGGGATTGATCCGATTGACCCACGTGAGCAAGTGGCCCTGACAGATGTATTTGAAATGATCTATAAACCAATGAACGAGCAGTTATGCCGGATCCTGCGAAGCCAGAGAGTACCCCAAACACTGCCAGGAGGAACCACCTCCTGAAGATACTGGAGGCGCAGGCTCTGGTGCAGGATCACTCTGCCAGAGGCGTGCCTATGACATGGGTGTGGGAGCATGTGATATACCCCCGGTACTTCATCAGCTACGGCACGCTGAGCCGCTGGATGGGTGTGAATGCCAAGCTTGAACTGAAACGAATCGAACAATGGGAAAGCCAAAACTTGGAAGCCGAC
>JAUIEA010000178.1 GCA_030429045.1 Bacteroidia bacterium
CAAACAGGCTGGTGTAGCTCAGTTGGTAGAGCATCAGCCTTCCAAGCTGAGGGTCGTGAGTTCGAGTCTCATCACCCGCTCCATTTTTTACCTCTTCAAAAGAGAAGAGGTTTCGTCACCACATCAATAGGGGAAGCCGGGCAACTGGTCGACCCGACTTGGACCTCCGAGAAGATGACGTTGGTGAAGAAACAAATCCTTTTCTCTGCCGTATGGTAGAAAAAGAACTTGATTTTCAGCCGATGTAGCTCAGGGGTAGAGCACTTCCATGGTAAGGAAGGGGTCAAGGGTTCAAATCCCTTCATTGGCTCTAAATAACTGATGATCGCATTTTTAAAATCTGTTAAAACCCAAAAAAATGGCTAAAGCAACGTTTGAAAGAACTAAGCCGCACTTGAATATCGGGACCATCGGTCACGTTGACCACGGAAAGACCACATTGACCGCCGCCATCACCACAGTACTGTCCGGAGACGGATTGGCTGAGAAGGCGAGTTATGACTCTATCGATGCTGCTCCGGAGGAAAAAGAGCGTGGTATTACGATTAACACGGCACACGTAGAGTACCAGACGGTAAATCGTCACTATGCACACGTGGATTGCCCTGGTCACGCGGATTATGTCAAGAACATGGTTACAGGGGCTGCTCAGATGGACGGTGCGATCTTGGTTGTAGCTGCTACGGATGGACCAATGCCTCAGACACGTGAGCACATTCTGCTTGCTCGTCAGGTAGGTGTTCCTAATATCGTTGTCTTCATGAACAAGGTTGACCTTGTTGAGGATGAGGAAATGTTGGAGTTGGTTGAAATGGAAGTCCGTGAGATCCTGAGCCAGTATCAGTTTGATGGTGACAATGCGTCTATCATCAAGGGATCTGCTTTGAAGGCGCTCGAAGGTGAAGCCACAGCTGTTCAGGCCATTCGTGACCTGATGGAAGCTTGTGATAAGGATATCGCCGAGCCGGTTCGTCTGATCGACCAGCCTTTCCTGATGCCGATCGAGGATGTCTTCTCGATCACGGGTCGTGGAACGGTTGCTACCGGTCGTATCGAGCGTGGTGTGATCGAAGTAGGTAACCCAGTGGAGATCGTCGGTATGATGCCGGATGATGCGAAGCCACTGACCTCGACGGTCACAGGTGTGGAAATGTTCCGCAAGTTGTTGACCCGTGGAGAGGCTGGCGATAACGCCGGTATCCTCCTCCGTGGAATTGAAAAAGAAGCTATCAGCCGTGGTATGGTTATCTGCAAGCCAGGGTCTGTTAAGCCACACAAGCACTTCAAGTGCGAAGTATATGTTCTGGGAAAAGATGAAGGTGGTCGTCACACACCATTCTTCAACGGTTATCGCCCACAGTTCTACTTCCGTACAACGGATGTAACGGGTGATGTGACCCTGCCAGGTGGTGTAGAGATGGTTATGCCAGGTGATAACGTCACCCTGGAAGTGAAGCTGCTCAACACCATTGCGATGGAAAAAGGTCTCCGTTTCGCTATCCGCGAAGGTGGTCGTACCGTTGGTGCTGGCCAGGTGACTGAGATTCTTGCCTGATCCGGTTCGGATCTGGCATTGAAATGTGAAAATTAAGCATCTCTCCAGGGGTGCTTAATTTTTCGCATTTCTGAAAAGGGGAGTAGCTCAATTGGTAGAGCGACGGTCTCCAAAACCGTAGGCTGCGGGTTCGATTCCTGTCTCCCCTGCAAAATCAAGGACCTGGAGAACAGGTTTTTGAACCAAAGGGATCTGATCTGACCAAAACCGTTTTGGATCTGATTTCTGAACTGATTCCAATTGATTTCACTCGAAGGAGTGGTGTTGAACGGAATGTAAATGAAAGCGAATATGGATAAGATTCGGTTGTATCTGACGGAAAGCTACAATGAGCTCATGCATAAGGTAACCTGGCCAACCTGGCCAAACCTGACGAGTTCGACCGTAGTTGTGCTTATTGCTTCATTGCTGATCGCGCTGGTGGTTTTTGTGATGGATACAATTTCCACGCAAGGGACGCACATGATCTACGGTATTTAAATCATGCCCCCCAATATGGCAGAAGAAAATAAGTGGTACTCCCTCAGAGTCATTAGTGGAAAAGAAAAGAAGATCCAAGAGAGGATCGACTTTGAAGTTCAAAGAAGTGGTTGGCAGGATATCATAACATCAGTTCTGGTTCCTTCCGAGAAAGTCTACAAGATCCGTAACGGAAAAAAGGTCATTATGGAACGGAATATTCTTCCGGGCTATATCTTGATCGAAGCAGATCCAGCAAGGCTTTCAGGTGAAGTTGTTTCGACAATTGCCAATATTCCGAACGTGATCCACTTCCTGGGCAAGAATGAACCCATCCCCATGCAACAGGCCGAAGCGAATCGGCTGCTCGGCAAGGTCGATGAGTCTCAGGAAATGCAGGAAGCCATGATCGAACCCTTTCTGGTGGGCGAGACCATCAAGATCATTGATGGTCCCTTCAACGAATTTGTCGGTGACATCCAGGAAGTGAACGAAGAGAAGAAGAAATTGAAAGTGATTGTTAAAATTTTCGGCCGTGGAACAGAAGTTGAATTGAACTTCCTCCAGGTTGAGAAACAAGCTTAAAATACGCCAATACGATGGCAAAGGAAATCGAAGTATTCATTAAGATGCAGGTGAAGGGTGGTCAAGCGAATCCGGCACCACCGGTTGGACCCGCACTTGGTGCCAAGGGTGTGAACATCATGGAGTTTTGCAAGCGCTTCAATGCCGATACCCAGGATCGAATGGGAAAGGTGTTGCCAGTGGTGATCTCCGTGTATAAGGATAAGTCATTTGACTATATCATCAAGACGCCCCCTGCTGCTGTGCAATTGATCGAAGCCTCCAATGTGAGCAAGGGATCAGCTGAGCCAAACCGGGTGAAGGTAGCTTCGGTTACCTGGGATCAGGTGAAGGCCATTGCAGAAGACAAGATGGTAGATCTCAATGCGTTTACAGTTGAATCTGCCATGAAAATGATTGCCGGAACGGCACGCTCCATGGGTTTCACCGTGAGTGGAACACCACCCTGGGGCAAGGAATAAATACGATTTATCACAGGGAGTATCGGCTATCATACCGGTACGCTATCACCTAAACAGTTGAATAATGGCCAAAATTTCGAAAAAAAGAAAGGTCGCTGAGGCTAAAGTTGATGCCAGCAAGTTGTACTCCCTGGAGGAGGCCCTTGCCCTTGTAAAAGAGGTGAACACGACCAAGTTCGATGCTTCTGTAGACATGCATGTCCGTCTTGGCGTCGATCCACGAAAGGCGGATCAAGCCTTGCGTGGTACAGTTTCTCTTCCACACGGTACAGGTAAGACAAAGCGTGTCCTTGCGCTGGTGACTCCGGACAAGGAGGATGAAGCCAAGGCAGCTGGAGCGGACCATGTCGGACTGGATGAGTACATCCAGAAGATTTCCGACGGATGGACAGATATTGATGTGATCGTTGCGATGCCGACGGTGATGGCCCAATTGGGTAAGATCGGCCGAATTCTGGGGCCTCGTGGCCTGATGCCCAACCCCAAGACCGGAACAGTGACCATGGATGTCAGTGCCGCCATTGCAGAAGTGAAGGCAGGAAAGATCTCATTTCGCGTGGATAAATTCGGAATCATTCATTCCACAGTTGGCCGTGTCTCGTTTTCTGCAGACCAGTTGGCCGGCAATGCCCATGAATTTCTGAACACGCTGGTGAAGATGAAACCTTCAACCGCAAAAGGCACCTATATCAAGTCTGTGACGGTGGCCAGTACGATGAGTCCTGGAATCAAGATTGATCCACGGTCGATTAAGGAATAAGTGTTCACCGTTTAAATCAAACGATCATGAATCGCGAACAAAAGACGCTCGCTATAGAGCAATTGAAAAATAAACTTGAAGAAAATTCCTTCTTCTATCTGGCAGATACCTCTGCCATGTCTGTAAAGCAGATTACGACATTGCGCCGGATTTGTTTTGAAAAAGGGATCGAAATCAAGGTGGTCAAAAACACCCTGGCCAAAAAGGCCCTGGAATCCTTTCCGGAGGAACGCAACTATGCAGCTGTGTTCGATGCTCTGAAAGGGACGACCGCAATCCTCTTCACGGACACGGCAAATCTGCCGGCGAAAGTGATCCAGGATTTCCGCAAGGATGGCAAGAAGCCGTCACTGAAGGCCGCCTATATCGAAACGGCGATCTTCCTTGGCGATGACCAGCTGGAATCCCTGAGTAAACTCAAATCGAAAGAGGAGTTGCTCGGAGAAATCGTCGGTCTGCTTCAGTCTCCAGCGAAGAACGTTATCAGTGCACTCAAGTCCGGTGGTTCAACCATTGCCGGTCTGGTGAAAGCACTCGAAGAACGTGCTGCCTGATTAACCGGGTAGCGAAACACAGGTATGGCTTCCAAGCTTGCGCTCATTTGAGACCGCATTAAATCATTTTTGAAAAAACAAGCAACATGGCAGATTTGAAAGGCCTTGCAGAATCATTGGTTAACCTGACAGTAAAGGAGGTTAATGAACTTGCATCTATCCTGAAGGATGAGTATGGTATCGAACCAGCAGCAGCAGCAGTAGCAGTTGCAGCCGGACCAGCAGCAGCAGGTGGCGACGCCGCCGCTGAGCAAACGGAATTCGATGTCATCCTTTCCAGTGCGGGTGCAGCGAAACTGCAAGTCGTAAAAGAAGTTAAAACGATCACCGGCCTCGGATTGAAAGAAGCTAAGGATCTCGTAGATGGTGCACCAGGCGTAATTAAGGCTGGTGTATCAAAAGATGAAGCCGAATCTTTGAAGAAGGCTTTGGAAGAAGCAGGCGCTTCTATCGAGATTAAGTAATCCTAGCTCTTTTAACCGTGCCAATGGTGATATGCGCGTTAACGCACACGTAAGAACAGTACATCAACCGGAATAATGGCTTAGTCGGTATCTCGTATATCGACTAAGCCCTTTCTGGTTTATTCCCCCTTCTGGAAAAGGGAAGCCTTTTTCATCGCTTCAAAACCGCTCTTTCTCATGGGATCCAACGCTATGTTGATCAGTCCGGAACAGCAACGCATCAACTTCGGGAAAATTAAAATGTCCATGGAATATCCAGACCTTCTGGATATCCAACTGCGTTCATTTCAGGAGTTCTTTCAATTGGAAACAACTCCTGAAAATCGAATCAGTGAAGGACTCTATAGAGTGTTTCAGGAGAATTTTCCGATTTCTGATGCCCGGAATATCTTTCTCCTCGAATTTTTAGACTATTTCGTTGATCCTCCCCGGTATACCATCGAGGAGTGTATGCAACGTGGGTTGACCTACAGTGTGCCCCTGAAGGCAAAGCTGAAGCTGTCCTGTAATGACGAAGAACATATTGACTTCCAGACGATTGTCCAGGATGTCTTCCTGGGGAACATCCCCTATATGACCCCGAAAGGGACTTTCGTGATCAATGGCGCAGAGCGGGTCATCGTTTCTCAGCTGCACCGCTCACCAGGTGTCTTCTTTGGCCAGAGTTTCCACCCGAATGGAAGCCAGATCTTCTCCGCCAGGGTCATCCCGTTCAAGGGTGCCTGGATGGAGTTTGCGACGGACATCAACAACGTGATGTACGCCTATATCGATCGGAAAAAGAAGTTTCCCGTAACCACCCTGTTGCGGGCGATCGGCTATGATACCGACAAGGTGATCCTGGATCTCTTCGGTCTGGCCGATGAGATCAAAGCCACCCAGAAAGACCTCAAAAAGGCGATCGGCAGGAAACTGGCCGCCCGTGTTTTGCGGAGCTGGACGGAAGATTTTGTAGATGAAGATACCGGTGAAGTCGTGACCATCGAACGGAATGAGATCATTCTGGAACGGGATGTGGTCCTGGATGAAACCAATATTGAGCAGATCATCGCAGCTGAATGTAAGTCGGTTATCCTGCAGAAGGATGATGTCGAAGAGGATTTTGCGATCATCTACAACACCCTGCAAAAGGACCCTTCCAGCTCTGAAATGGAAGCCGTCACGCATATCTATCGTCAATTACGGGGCACAGATCCCCCGGATGAAGAGACTGCCCGTGGGATCATCGACAAGTTGTTCTTCAGTGACAAGCGATACAATCTGGGTGAGGTCGGTCGATACAAGATCAACCGGAAGCTCAAGTTGGATATAGATGAAGAGACCCTGGTCCTGACC
>JAUIEA010000019.1 GCA_030429045.1 Bacteroidia bacterium
CTCGATCCTGACCCTGATTTCTCATTCAACATTTCTGATTTCTCATTTTCTTTCCAATGGCGACTAAAGTCACCATTACAATAAATCGTCCTTTGGTCTCACAGGCTCACAGTCCTCGACCCTAGAAATTCCAAAAATCAAATACCAAATTCAAATAACCAATACCAAAAAGATATGCAGATGCTCTTCGTCACTCCGCCTCTCAGTCACTTCGTCTTATTTTGGCAGGAAACGAAGCGGCAGTTATCCTCCCCGGCAGCTAAAGCAGCCGATACAAGAGACATGCCTCAGCTTCTCACGGTCGCAAAGTCCTCGATCCTGACCCTGATTTCTCATTTTCTTTCCAATGGCGGCTGAAGTCACCGCTACAACTTTCTTCCTTCGGTCTCTTCAACTCAAAGTCTAAGCGTCTCAGCTTCTCACAGTCCCAAAAGTCTCCATTTCGCCTACCTTTGCGGCTTGTTCAACACACAGACCATGGCAACCTTGCAACCCCTTATCGAATGTGTCCCGAATTTTTCCGAAGGCCGTGACCTGGCCGTGATCAAACAGATCACGGACGCCATGGAAGCAGTAGAAGGGGTCAAGCTCCTGGATGTCGATCCCGGCAAGGCCACCAACCGGACGGTCGTGACGATCGTCGGGCATCCGGAACCGGTTATCGAAGCCGCATACCGGGGCATCGCCAGGGCAGCCGAGTTGATCGACATGAACAAGCACCAGGGCGAACACCCGCGCATGGGTGCCACCGATGTCTGTCCCCTCATTCCGATCGCCAATATTTCCATGGAAGAGGCAGCGGAATATGCCCATCGCCTGGCAAAACGCGTTGGTGAGGAATTGCAGATCTCCTGCTTCATGTACGAATCCGCGGCCACGTCAGTCAAGCGTCGCAATCTGGCCACTATCCGATCGGGTGAATATGAAGCCATGGCCAAGAAGATCCAGGAAGCCGAGTGGAAGCCGGACTATGGCCCCACCACCCTCCATCCACGTGCTGGCGTAACAGCCATCGGGGCACGCGACTTCCTGATCGCCTATAATGTCAATCTGAATACCACGTCCGTTCGCCGGGCCAACTCCGTCGCCTTTGACATCCGCGAACAGGGGCGGGTCAAGCGGGAGGGTGATCCCATCACCGGTCCTGTGGTCAATGGTCCGGATGGGGAACCCGAGCGGATCCCGGGCACCTGCAAATCTGTCAAGGGCATCGGTTGGTATATCGAGGAATATGGTCAGGCCCAGGTCTCCATGAATATCACCAATATCCGGGACACCCCCCTGCACATGGCCTTTGAGGCCTGTGTAGAATCGGCGCACAGCCGGGGTATGCGGGTCACCGGGTCGGAACTGGTCGGACTGGTTCCCAAGCAGGTGATGCTGGATGCTGGTCGATACTTTCTACACAAACAACAGCGGTCCACGGGATTGCCAGATGAGGAGATCATCCGTCTGGCGGTCAAGACCATGGGCCTGGATGAACTGGGGCCGTTTGACATCCGCAAGAAGATCATCGAATACCAGTTGGAAGATGCCAGCGACAGCCGACTGGTACGCATGGATCTACGGCAGTTCTCGTCCGAAACGGCATCGGAGAGCCCGGCCCCCGGTGGCGGTTCCATCTCTGCCTATGTCGGCGCATTGGGTGCTGCCCTGGGGGGTATGGTGGCCAACCTGTCGGCACACAAACGGGGATGGGATGATCGCTGGGAAGAATTTTCCACCTGGGCTGAAAAAGCCCAGGCCATCCAGGATCGATTGTTATTCCTGGTAGATGAAGACACCCGGGCATTCAATGGTATCATGGATGCATTTGGATACCCCAAGAATACCCCGGAAGAAAAGGCCGCACGCACTGCTGCGATCCAGGCGGCTACCCGCCACGCTATTGCCATCCCGCTCCAGGTCATGGAACAGGCCAGCGCGGCATTGCCCATCCTCAAGGTGATGGCTCGGGACGGCAATCCCAACTCTGCCAGTGATGCTGGCGTCGGAGCGCTATGTGTCCGGGCTGCCGTACAAGGGGCCTGGTTGAATGTGCGGATCAATGCCGGGGGCTTCAAGGACAAGGTCTGGCTGGATACAGTGCTGGCCCAGGGTCAGAAACTGGCAGACAATGCCGATCAGATGGAGAAGGAGATCCTGGAGATCGTCAAGGGGCAGATGTAGAGAGTGGAGGAGGTTATGAGTGGAGGAGTTGAGGAGAAAGTCAGTCATCAAATGAGCTTTCCAATTCAGGGCCGAAGTCCGAATACAGAACGCCGAAAACCTATCCAACCATAGCCAGATTTGGTTCTACCACACTCAAGCCCCGAGCACTCGGGGCGAAAAGCAGGTTAATCATGCAGGCTTGACCTCCCTAGTTTAGAAGGAAGTCTAGGAAACATGCTGCATGCAAAATCACCAGGCATTCTTAATACTGCAGGGATAGGTCAGGCCATTACCTTTTACCTTCTCCATATGGAGTCATGTCCAGTTATAACGTGCTGTGCGAATAGCAATTCATGATTTCGCCTACACCATCTCCAGGGCCTGGCCGATCACATGCACCAGATCCCGACTGTTTTCCACCCCGACTGAGATACGGATCAGGTTGGGGGTGATGCCGATCTCGCGCTGATGCTCGGGTTTCAATCCGGCATGGGTCATGGTTGCCGGATGTTCAGCCAGCGACTCGGTACTGCCCAGGCTGACGGCCAGCTTGATCATCTTCAGGTTGTTCAGAAAACGGAATGCTTCTGCTTCACCACCTTTGACCTCGAAGGAGACCATGGCCCCCGGTGAGCTGCATTGCCGCTTGTATATGGTGTATTCAGGGGTATTCTCCGGGATCAGCCCCAGGTAGTAGACATTCTCAACCTTGGGATGATCCTTCAGGTATCGAGCCACAACGCCGGCATTTTCGGCCTGTTGTTCCATTCGTACTTTCAGGGTTTCCAGGCTGCGAAGGAGGAGCCATCCGGTCCATGGACCGGCCATATTCCCCAGGAAGGTGCGCAGGGTTTTGACACGGGTGATCAGCTCACTGTTCCCCAATACGGCTCCGGCGATGACATCGCTGTGTCCACCGATATACTTGGTCGCAGAATACATGACCAGGTCGGCTCCGTGATGAAGGGGGTGTTGCCACAGCGGCCCCATATAGGTGTTATCCACTGTGACAAGTACGCGTTCTTCATCGTCACTGAAATGGTTGGCCACCTCGCGACACATCTGCAGATCGAACAGGTCATTGGTCGGGTTGGCCGGGGTCTCGATCAAGATCAATCGCAGGCGATCCGCACGGCCACTTTCGTTCACCATCCGGATCAGGTCTTCCTTGTTTTGATCCGGTCGGAACCCGATACCCTGGATATTGTACTTGGGAAGGACTTCCAGGATAAAATGTTCTGTTCCGCCATAGACCGGCATACTGTACAACAGCAAGTCGCCGGGATGGAGGAATTCCAGGAGAACCGTGGTGATCGCAGACATTCCACTTTCAAAGACAGCGGCAGCTTCTGCTTCATCCCAGAGGCACAGGCGTTCTTCGAGGATCTGCAGATCCGGATTGTTGAGCCGGCTGTAGATCAGTCCGGGCACTTCTCCCGGGCGGGCCTCCCGCAAGCCATAGGCGACTTCAAAGAAGGCTTTTCCATCTTCAGCAGATTCGAAAACGAAGGTCGAGGTCTGAAAAATCGGGCATTTGACAGCCCCTTCGGAAAGTTCCGGCTTGTAGCCGTGAGACATCATCAGGGATTCCGGTGAAAATTTGTGACTCATGATCGTTCAGCTGGTTCTAGTGCATAGATAGTCATCAGAATGCAACCCGGGAGTGATCCAGGTCAATATTGCCATGATCCTGATCGATTTCGAACAAATGGTCTGAAAAAGAGGCCCTACCTTCGTCAGATGCGTTTTTGTCTTTATTTCCTGTTGATTTGCATGACTCCGGGTATGGTATCCTCACAATCGGGCATTGACACCCAAGACTCTCTCTGGCAGAAAGCGGATGAATTGGCTCATCGCTTCATCCTCCTGGACGGGCACGTAGATCTGCCCTATCGGATGGGGGTGAAGAACTTTCGTCCCACCCGGGAGCTCCTGGGTATTCCGATCTCCTCGGACAAGGGTGATTTTGACTATGAACGTGCCCGAAAAGGCGGCCTGGACGTACCCTTCATGGCCGTCTATGTTCCTGCCGACTATCAAAAAAGCGGGGGTGGAAAGGCGTTTGCCGATCAGACCATTGATATGATCGAATCCATTATTGCAGCCCACCCCGACAAATTTGCCAAAGCACCGACCGTCCGCTCCGTCCGCGATAATTTTGCGAAAGGCCTGATGTCCTTACCCATGGGAATGGAAAACGGCGCGGGTATCGAAGATGACCTGGCCAACCTGCGGCATTTTCATCGACGTGGTGTGCGGTATATCACCCTGACACACAGTAAAGACAATCTGATCTGCGACTCTTCCTATGATGATGCGCATACCTGGAACGGATTGAGTCCCTTTGGCGCAAAAGTGGTCGCAGAAATGAACCGTGTCGGGATCATGGTGGATATTTCCCATGTGTCGGATTCCGCATTTTATGATGTACTCCGGATCAGTACCGCTCCGGTGATCGCATCACACTCCTCTTGCCGGACCTTCACGCCGGGATGGGAGCGGAACATGAATGACGATATGATCCGGGCCCTGGCCAAACATAACGGCGTGATCCAGATCAATTTCGGATCGACCTTCCTGGATAAGACGGTGGACAAGGCCAACAGAGAAAACCGAAAAAAACTGGATGCACTCCTGGAGAAAAAGGGATTGACAGCCCAGGACCCGGAGGCAAAAGCCCATATCGACGCCTTCCAGAAGAAGAACCCGACGCTCTTTTCGGATGTGGAAATGGTGGCCAAACACGTGGATCATGTGGTCCAACTGGTCGGTGTCGATCATGTCGGGTTGGGTTCAGACTTTGACGGTGTCGGGGATAGCCTGCCAACCGGACTGAAGGACGTCTCCCAATACCCCAATCTGATCTACCTGTTGTTGAAAAAGGGATATTCAGAACAGGATATTGAAAAAATTTGTTCGGGCAATGTCCTGCGGGTGTGGTCCGAAGTGGAACGCATTGCGGCCCGATAACTCTATAAAATCCTTCACAACTCAACTCCTGCACTTTTGAACTACTGGCTGATCAAATCCGAACCGTTTGTCTACAGCTTTTCCGACCTGGAGAAGGAAGGTGTCACCATGTGGGAAGGGGTACGGAATTACCAGGCCCGCAATAATCTCCGGGCCATGAAAAAAGGTGATCTCACCCTATTCTATCACAGTCGAGAGGGATTGGAAGTGGTCGGTATTGCCAGGGTCGTCAAGGAACATTATCCAGATCCGACTGCCGAAAAAGGCGACTGGTCGGTTGTGGAATTCGCGCCTGTACGTCGATTGTCCCACCCCGTGACACTCAAAACGATCAAATCAGACCCTTCGCTACAAGAGATCCTGCTCGTCCGGAATGGCCGTATTTCAGTGATGCCTCTGGACCAGGATGCTTATGAACGGATATTGACCCACAGTGAAAACCCCTCCTGATATGCTGGATAAACGGATCATTGATTTTCTGTCCAAACTACCTCTGCCCAAGGGGATCCCTGCCGGGGTCGAGGTCATGCATCCCTATACGGATACGGGGGTTATGCGGCTTGTCCGGGATTTCTATACCAAGTTCTATCACGACAATGAGGTCAGGACGGGTTTGTTCGGGATCAATCCTGGCCGTCACGGGGCCGGGCTGACCGGGATACCGTTCACCGATCCCAAGCGATTGCGGGATCATTGCGGGATCGACAATATCCTGAGCTCCCATGAACCGTCTTCCGAGTTTGTCTACATGGTCATCGACCGGATGGGCGGTCCGGCCGAGTTTTACAAGCGATTTTTTATCAGTTCATTATCCCCTCTGGGCTTTACTGCTGAGGGCAAGAACCTGAACTACTACGATCGTCCGGATCTACAGAAAGCCATTGAACCCTATATCGCCATAACCCTGGAGCAGCAGATCCAGTTGGGTCTGCATACACAGACCGCAGTCATACTTGGTGCGGGAAAGAACCTGAAATTCATCGAAAGGCTGAATGAGCAGAAGTCCTACTTCGGCCGCATCGTAGGCCTGCCTCATCCTCGATTCATCATCCAATACAAGCGCCGATTTCTGGACGATTATCTGGATATCTGGGTGCGCACTCTGGAAGACGTGGGCAGCCAGAATATGTAGATCCAGATGATGCCTGGACCGTTGGAGCGCAAGAGAGGAGACCTTCCTGGGTCGGATCAGATATCTTCTTTAGCAGCGTAACCTCTGGAATCCGCTATCGGCTTTCGGGCAGGATCTGAAATGACCCTTTGACTGGACCCTTCGGGCTTTGAATGGTGACGAAATAGGTACCACCCGGGAGTCCAGAGGTATCCAGGATGACTTCCTCTTCAGACACCTGCGTAAGGGATACGGGAATCAGTCGTCCCAGTACATCCCAAACAGAAACAAGAGCGGGGTCCACCTTGCCATTGTGCCAATACAGATGGGTTTGGTCCACTGCTGGATTGGGCCAAATCCGGACATTTTCCTGCTGGTTCGGTACAGGGTCAAGACCCGACGTCGTTTGGGGTTCATTGAAAACAGCTATGATAACGCCATCTGACTTACTTCGCCAGTTGCGAACTGGCATGCTGGAGCCATTGAATGTGATGGTCCATGTTTGGGTCGGTTGAGGGCTGATCGGTATGTCGGCACCCTGGAGGAAAGGCACAAGGGCAAAGGTGCTGATAGACTCCGCATTCCCCTGTCCATCTCCTGCATCATCATAGCAGAACAAAGCGATCATTGATGCAGATGCCTGGGCAAGTGCAGAAGATGAAAGTTCGAAGCCCTCCAGGGTGAGTTGATCGCGTCCGTGGATGACGGCTTGGGTGGCTGTAAAGATGCTGATCACGCTTTGGTTGTCGGAATTGGGAATGGCGGAGAGGAGGAGTCCTGCGAGTGAGAAAGGGGATGGAAACGTGCGCAGATATACGGTTGGGTTGTCCCGCACAAAGGGTTCGTAATAGTAGATAACCTTGCGGAAGCCTGAAGTCGGGGAAGAGATCTTGAACAAGTAGGAGGTGTTCGGAGCGACATCTACAGGCCCCCAAAACCCGTCCTGGGTGATATTGAAGGTGGCCAGTGGATCTCCATCCGGCTCGCCCTGACTGTCTACAGCATAGACCTCGATATTGGCGCCCGTAGTCGGGGCGTTTTCTCCAAGGGTAATGCACCGTCCACCAATCGTGATAGTTGTTTCTGGAAGGATGTCGGTAGTGGCCGGTGGGGAGCCGTAGAAGAACTTGTACAGCGCAGCAAAGGTTGCAGCTGATGTAGCGACCTGGTAGTGGTCGAAGTCAGTGAACTGGGTATTTTCTGCACCAGGAATATCAGCTCCACTAACAACAGGATCGGCAGTGGACCAAATATTCAAGGTGGGTATGGATCCGGCTGGTCCGGCGGGCTCAGATTCAGGGCTACTCGCGAGATGGGCATAGGAAATCACCTTTGCGGCACGTGCAGGATCCGAGAGATAGGCATAGCCACGACCTCCTCCGGCAGAGTGCCCAACCAGATGAACCTGGTCTGACCCGGTGACCAGGCGTACAGAATCGATGAACAAGTCTAGGAGTTCGTCGGCCCCTGCAGCCGACAGGGAGTTCCAGTCGAAAGCAAAATAGCGATCCTGGCAATGTCCGTTACTGGCAAACCGCTGGATCTGGGTCGTCCAGGTGTCACCACTGGCCAGGAATCCATGGACGAAGACTACTGGAGCCTGCGTATCGTCACAATTACCCTGGGCGTGCAAGGCCGCAGAAAAGAGGGAGAAGGTCAATATGGACAGGACCGAAACAGTGAGGGTTGAGCATACTGTTCTGAAGCGATGGGTGATCATAGTCAATGTTTATCCGGAAACCAGCGTAAAGCGACATGCTGACAGGGCCCTCGAGGATGCAGGCCCGGCAGATCTCGATTAACGAATTTAAAGCCAATCGAATGGATTGGACCTGATCTTTTCAAAAAGGGAATGGAAGTTTCCTTATTCTTCTTCGTCTGCCTTCTCCTGAAGGTGCTCATCTTCCGGCAAATCTGAAACTTCACCTTGTGGATCCGGGGCGACCAGCCAGAAATTATTAATGGCATTCCCCTGGAGAATGTCGACTTGCTGCTGGTTCAGTAATTCCAGCAAAGCGAGGAAGGTCACGATCGCATGCACCCGGTTCTCACATTGCGAAAACAGGAGCTCGAAAGGGACTTTCACTCCCGATCGGATGCGATGGAGGATCATCTTCTGCTGATCCCGGATGGTGTAGGGCCACCTGACCACTTCATGGACGGTTACCCGCCGTTGATTATCATCGTACCGGATCATGACCCGTTCGAAGGCCCGCAGCAGCTTGTAGAGATCCAGTGATTCCAGTTCAACATCGACCAGGGCCTTGGTGGCCATCTTGCGCAATTGTTCCGAAGCAAATCCGCGTGGATTGCGATACTGCCGGTTCTCTTCCAGGACGCGCATGTCGTCCAGGACACTTTTGTAGCGCTTGTACTCCAGCAGCCGCTCGACCAGTTCCAGCCGCGGATCGACCTCTTCACCATGTTCGTCGACCTGTTTCCTCGGGAGCAACATCCGGGCCTTGATGCTCATCAACTGCGCGGCCACCAGGATGAACTCACTGGCCAGATCGACATTCATCACATCGAGGCCGTGGATATAGTCCAGGAACTCGTCGGTGATCTGAGCGATGGGAATATTGTAGATATCCAGCTCGTCCCGTTCAATGAAGAAGAGGAGCAGATCAAACGGCCCTTCGAATTGCGGCAGATTGATGGTAAAGGTGTCCTGTTGGCTGGTAGTTTGCATGGAAGGACGAAGATACACACGTCGATGGGAGGTAGAGAGGATAATGGCCAGAATTGAGCAGCGCCAGTAAAGAATTTCTGCACGAAGGACAAAAAAAGGTGGTGGGTGGTATCCGGCAAAAGGGACAATGCCACCCGGGTCAGTGAATGATCCTGAAATTCTCCCGATGTTTGGGGTATGACGAAACCAACAGGCACCCTCTACCTTATTCCCGTACCGCTGACGGAGGAGGGAACAGGGGCGGGTACCATCCCCGAGGATACCAGGGCCATCATTTCCAGATTGAAGGTGATCATCGCAGAACGAGCCCGTACGGCCCGGCGCTGGATACGGACGATCTGTCCGGAAGTCGACCTGGACCAGGTAGAGGTATTTGAACTGGATAAACACCATCGGCATCGTATTGAAAACGAATGGTTTGAAGCGGCCCTGGCCGGGGAGGACATCGGGATGATGTCGGAAGCGGGGAGTCCTGGTGTAGCTGATCCTGGTGCCCGGGTAGTCTGTCGTGCCCGAGACCTGGGGTTGAAGGTCCAGTCTCTCGTGGGCCCCAGTTCCCTGTTGCTTGCCCTGATGGCTTCGGGGATGAACGGTCAATCCTTTGCCTTCCAGGGGTATCTTGCACCTCGCCGTCCGGCGGTGATTGAAGATCTGAAGCGCCTCGAAAAGCTGGCCAAATCCACCAAGCAAACCCAACTGTTCATGGAGACACCCTATCGGAATGATGCCCTCTTCACCACTGCACTGGAGGTGCTCGAGCCGGATACGTGGCTTGGGTTGGCCGTAAACCTGACCAGCCCGGATGGCTGGCAGGACACCCGGACGGTCAAAGGGTGGTCCAAAGGAGGCCCGACGGTACTGGGTAAGGTCCCAGTCGTCTTTATGATCGGGGTACGAATCGGATGATTCCTGAACGAAACCCCCGTATCGGTCGTTATAGAAAGGTTAAACCAATCAACCACCAGAGTCTATACTGGATAATCCTGGATGAGCCAGTTAACTTTATCCACGACCGCGAATGTTCCACGCAATGCACCATTTACAGTTCTGTAGCGGGTTTCGGAGGCGGCAAAATTTTTCCATATTTTCCCGGATATTGCCCAGGAATGAAGATATTCTCCGATAACACCAGACAATATGCATTCCCGGGTCATCGTCTTTCCTTCGTGTTTCCGCACAAAAGTGAAAGTTCAGGGTTGATCGCACAATCGTAAATTCGTCTATGAGATATCCAACCAGTTCGTATACCATGAAAGCCGGTAAGCCATTTTTCTTTTCTCTCATCGTCCTGATAGCGGCCATTGCAGCCTTTTATCCACCGGAACGTCCCGGCACAAAGGAGCAGATCCAGCTGGCCACGATGATGGAAGGCCTGCGGCAGTATCATTTTATGCCGAAGGAGGTTAATGATGCCTTTTCCGCCGCCGTCTTCCAGGAGTATCTGGATCGGCTCGACGGTGGAAAGCGCTTTTTCACCAGGACAGACGTAGAAACCCTGAATGCATTTAAACTGGATATCGACGACGAGATCAACCGCCGGAGTTTTGAGTTCTTCAATGCGGCCTCGGATCGGTTTGCCACATCAGTGGATCGGACAGAGGGTTGGTTCAGGGAGATCCTGGAAAAGCCGTTCAATTTCGAGATCGATGAGCATATGGAAACAGATGCCGAGAAATTGGACTGGGCGGCGAATGAACAAGAGTTGAAAGAACGCTGGCGTCAGCAGTTGAAATATGAGGTGCTGTCCCGGTTTGCGGACAAGATCGAAGACCGCCAGAATGGCGTCGAGGAGCTTCAGGATAAAAGTATGGAGGACCTGGAGGCCGATTGCCGCAAGGCTGTTCTGGAGCGGTACCAGGACTGGTACGAACGACTCCAGAAGACCAAGAATTCGGAATACTTCAGTGAATACCTGTCCACCATCGCCAATCTGTATGACCCTCATTCGGAATACTTCGAGCCGGTGGAAAAGCAGAATTTCGACATCACCATGGCGGGCAAGCTGGAAGGCATTGGTGCGCGGCTCCAGACAGATAAAGACAACACCAAGGTGGTCAGTATCATCACCGGAGGACCGGCCTGGAAACAGAAGGAACTGGAAGTCAATGATGTGATCCTGAAAGTGGCACAGGGTGATGCAGAGGCAGAGGTGGTCACAGGATTGTCCATCAATGATGTGGTATCCAAAATTCGCGGAGACAAAGGAACTATTGTCCGGTTGACTGTCCGCAAGGTTGACGGGTCTACCAAGGTGATCTCCATTACGCGTGATGAGGTGGTCCTGGATGAAGGATTTGCCAAATCAGTGATCCTCAGTGATGCCAGCTCCCCCAACCGGGTGGGATATATCCGCCTGCCCCGTTTCTATGCAGATTTCGAGTCTGCGGCAGGAAGGTCTTGCGCCGTGGATATGGCCAGGGAGATCGACAAATTGAAAAATGAATCGGTGGACGGGTTGATCATCGACCTGCGGAACAATGGCGGCGGATCTCTGCGGGATGTCGTCACCATGACGGGCTATTTCATCGAAAAGGGACCCATCGTCCAGGTCAAAAGCAAGTCCGGTCGTGCCAGTGTCCATCAGGATCGCGACCCCTCCGTGAAATGGGACGGACCGGTCATTGTGCTGGTAAATGAATTCAGTGCTTCTGCTTCCGAGATCATGGCTGCGGCGCTGCAGGATTACGAGCGTGCAGTGATCGTCGGTAGTCCGTCGACCTTCGGAAAAGGGACGGTCCAGCGCTTCTTTGACATGGATAATGCCGTCAGTGGAAACGATGATATCAAGCCCCTGGGCCAGGTCAAATTGACCATCCAGAAATTCTACCGCATCGACGGTGGATCCACCCAACTGAAAGGAGTCGTTCCCGATATCATCTTACCGGATAATTATTCCAAACTGGATATCGGGGAAAAGGAAAATCCATTCTCCATGCCCTGGACAGAGATCGAACCGGTCGAACATGACCAGCGCGTCTATCGTGTGGATGGTTACCTCAATAAACTCCGGGAGCTCAGTCAGGAGCGGGTCCGGGAGTCTGCCGCCTTTCAGTTGACAGAAGCGAATGCGATGCGTTTCAAGACCCAGCAGGAGCAAACGACTTATCCCCTGAAGCTGGATTACTTCCAGGCCTATGTCAAGGAAAAGAAAGCCGAAGCAGATCGGTACAAGGATATTTATACACCTGATGAATCGCTGACGGTGTACAATCCAGCTGTTGATCTTCCCCGAATTCAACAGGATTCTGCCAAAATTGCCTCCAATGAGGATTTCCTGACCCAGGTCAAGAAGGATGCTTATATCGATGAGACGATCAACATCATGTCTGACATGATTCGACTGGAAGGGGATTATGCCCGGAATTCCAGGAAAAAAGTCAAGTAGACCGTACAGGTTCCTACGAGAAAAAGCCCCGACAAAGGAATTTGCCGGGGCTTTTTCAGCTCTGGGGCCGAGGTGGCTTATTTCAATGTATCCAGGGCCTCCCGTATGCGAACGCGCAGCTCATCCAGACCGGCATAGCCACGTGTCAGGACGATCCGCCGATCGTCAACTTCGAGGAGCAGGGTAGGAAATCCCCGTACGCCCATCCCCTCACTTTTCGAGAATCCATTGATCATCTGTTGATACAACAGATCGTCAGAAAAGGCAGCTCTGGAGGTTTCTTCTTCCAGTCCGGAAGCCATCATGATCCCGATCAAGCCTTCCCGATCATCGGGTGCCATGCCCTGATGGTAAATGGCCTTCTGCAGTGCCGAGGCAAAGGCAATGGCCTGCTCGGGTCTGTATTGGTTGATGGCGGCCTGGGCCAGGCAGCCCGGCTCGGAATCCATGATCATTTCTGCCTCTCCGAAGAGCTCATCGAGATAGGCCTGGCCAAATCGGACGCCGGTGGTTTCTTCGACGGTTTTGTAAGCTCCCTGCAGGTAATCGGCAATATCAGATAGGGGTCCGACCCGATCCCCGCGGACCATTCCTCCCGGGATGACCTCAAAGGTGGCGCTGTCGGCATACAATTTTTCCAGCTGGCTGATCACCGGACTGAAACCATAACACCACCCGCAAAGGGGATCGTAGACATAGATAAAATGGGGCATAGGCCGGATCGGTTGGGTGACTGCCAGTGAGGGCAGCCAGGCAAGAATCATGATGAAGAACAACTGTCTCACAGGCACAGTTCAAAGGGTTGGATACCACCAGGAATGACGGAGATCACCTGCCGGATAAGATGGGATAATTGTTTTCAGCGGTTGGACGGGGTACATTACGGTCATGAGAAGATCTGTCCTGGTCGGGATCTTGCTGGTCGCGGGATGTACGGCGATCCAGGCACAAGAAACGATAGATGGTCCGAGAAACCATGCCTTCTACTATGAGATTTTTGGCCCGGGGTTGATATCTGGTTCAGTGAACTATGACCATTTGTTCCGCATCGGACTGGATCAGGGCGTTTCCCTGCGTATCGGTATGGCCTATCTGGACGGTCCGTTCCTGATCCCGGAGGTCAATTATCTTCTTGGCAATGGTGTTCATTTTGCAGAAATGGGCATTGGCACCTCCACCTTTTTTACCCTTTCAGGTGAACGAGGTCCGGACCTGTATGTCAGGCCGGGTTATCGGCTGCAAGGGAAGCGAGGTTTTCACCTGAGGGTTGCACCTGTGTTCAGTACGACCAAAGGATCCTTTGCGGGTCAAATACTTGTCCTGCCCGCTGTCTCTCTGGGCTATTGCTATTGAGTGAGGGTGAATGGAGGGTTGTTATCATACCCTGTAAAACACGATTCTGCAACTGCAGGATGCAGACAGGTCGTCCGTTCTCCCGGCATGTTTCAATGGCAATACCCGATTACTCCCAGTCGCTGGGCCTGGGGGTATTTGTACCTGTGTCCAGCACATACTTCCAGGATCCATCCGGTTGCCGTTTCCAGATGCTGACATAGTTGCCATAGTAGAGGGTATCCGTACCGGCAGGGGTCGAGGCGGGAAAGCGCCAGTAACCGTAGGTGAATCCCAGGTCACCCGATGTGGCGACTTCTGCGTGGCGGGGTTCCCAGACCAGTGGGGAAGGGCCATCCGGTTTGGGGTCGGCCCATTGGGCCTGAAGGGCCTGGATCCCCCGAATAGCAGGTTGGCCATCCTCCATTTTAATGACGGCGCTGTCGGCATATTCGACAAATGCCACCTTCATGCCGGCTTCCTGGCTACGCAGACAAAAGGCCTGGTCCGTGGTGATCAGTTCCCCGGGGTCTGAAGTGTGTTCGAAGCCGGATTCGGTGGTGCAACCTCCCAGGCAACCCCAAAGTGCTAGCAGGGTAAAACCGTTGATAATTCTGTTGATCATAGCTTTGTAAAAATTAACATAAAAATTTGATCAAATTGGAACTTTGATACCAAACATTATTCTTTATTGATCGTTATGCATGAGCGTGATCCCGATAGTGGTATCGGGATGAAGATAATGGCCTTATGGAATTGTTTGTCGCAGTACTCGGATCGTTGTTCTCCATCGTGGACCCACTGGGTGTCGTTCCTGTATACCTGGCATTGACCCATGACCAGACTAAGCAGCAACGCAACAGGATCGCCCTGATCACAGTGTTCTATTTTGCCATCATCCTGCTGGGTTTTTTCTGGGCGGGTACATACATCCTTCATTTTTTCGGCATCAGCCTGGATGCCATGCGTATTGCCGGGGGGGTGATCATTCTGGGATCGGGATTGACCTTGCTGCGTGGCGGAGGGGCTCCACGTCGAAAAACAGAGAACAGTCCACTGGTGGAAGAAGCAGATCAGGGTCATGATGTCACATTTTCTCCGCTGGCCATGCCCCTGCTGGCGGGACCTGGCGCTATTTCGCTGCTGATCGGGATGTCAACCACCCAAACGGGCTGGGAAAATCATCTGATCATATCCGGGGTGATCCTGGTGTTGGGCCTGTTGACTTATGGAACCCTGCGGATGGCTCCATTGCTCTTCAAGGCATTGGGACGGTCCGGGATCACCGCGGTTACCAAGATCATGGGATTCATTACCATGGCAGTCGGGATCCAGTTTATGATCACCGCCTTGACAAATGTCTTTGCGACGTTGATGAAATAGGTTTTTCTGGCTGTCGGCACTACCGTACTTTCGCAGGTAATGTCCATTCCTACCATTGGTGAATTTGTTCGACAGGCTGAACTGACGTTATCCGGCGAGCCTGCCATCCTCCTGGCTGACCGGGCTGTCTGGTTGCCCGGGCAACGGGCCTTGATCCTGGCGGATCTGCATATTGGCAAGGCCATGCATTTTCGAAAATCCGGCATAGCGGTTCCGGGACAGCTGGCAGATGCGGACCTGCAACGACTGGACCGCCTGATCCGACAGTGGCAGCCCGGGAAGGTGGTCTTTCTGGGTGATTTGTTTCACAGTCAGTACAACGGAGAATGGGATATGTTTGGGATGCAGATCACCCGGCATCGCAACATCCGGTTCATCCTGGTCAGGGGCAACCATGATATACTCGAGCAGGCGCATTATGATCAATTTGGCATTGAGCTCGTTCCCGAACAGCTTCAACTGGGTGGTTTACTCCTGACACATGATCATGTCCAGGATGTACCAGAGGGATTGTACAACCTGTCCGGACATATTCATCCCGGATTTCGATTGCGGGGTAAGGGCCGCCAGTCAGCGACCATGCCCTGCTTCCATTTCGGGCGTCGACAGGGACTTCTTCCGGCCTTTGGCGGCTTTACGGGCGTGATGCCAGTCAAAGCGGATCCCGGAGATCGGGTCTGGGTGATCGTGCGGGATCAGTTGATGGAGGTGAACACAGGTACGCCGTAGGTGATTGACAGAGATCATCTGGTTTCCTGACTGATGTCAGTACGTTCAGAGGGTGCTTCCCCTCAATTTTAAGCCACACAAAAAACCATGATACGCTATGAAAAGGTTCCTGTATGTAATTAGTGGAGTACTAGGTCTTTTAATCCTTAACTCTTGCGCCCAGGGCGGTGATGTCCAAACGGATTCAGCCGGCATGACGGGTACGGCCATGATGAAAGGACAATCGGCTGTGGAGGAAGATCCCAATGCTCCAAAGAGTATTTTGGGCGTGGCAATCAGCTCTCCTGATCACACCACCCTGGTGGCCGGTGTTCAGGCTGCAAGTCTTGAAGATGTACTGGTCAATGCCGGTCCACTGACTGTCTTTGCGCCGAACAATGCGGCATTTGATGCCCTGCCAGCTGGTACATTGGACGAGCTGTTGAAGCCCGAGAACAAGGCCACACTTGCCCGCATCATCAAGTTTCACGCTTCACCCGGCTCCTATCGGATCAAAGATCTCCGGGACGGAATGCAGCTGTACCAGGCAACTGGTCACTACATCAAGGTTGAGAACAAGGATGGTCAGGTGAAAATCAACGGCGCCAATATCCTGGGAACAGTAGAAGCATCCAACGGAGTTGTCCACGTGATCGATGCGGTCATGTTGCCACCGGAAGGATAGGTATCTGGTCTGCTCAGGCCAATTCTCTACTGGTTACCAGGTCTAAAAACGGCCTATTTGCCGCTCAGAATTTTCCGGTATTGCGCCGGATCCTTTAACAACTGGTTTGCCGCAACGATCTCCGGATCGTTGCGCAGGCCAAGTTGCTTTCTGCCCCGGTTGAAATAGTATCGCCCGATGATCTCCTGTTCGATCAGACTGATGATCGCTTCCCGATGTTCGGACAGACTCTTGGACCGGTACTCTCCCAACTGACTCTCGATGGCGGTGATCTGCGCCTGTAAAGAGGCGTTCAGACCCTCTTCTTCTGCCTTTTCCTTCAAGACTGTCAACGCTTCGTCCGAGGCGGTCTCAAAAGTGAATTTCCGATCCTGTAAAAAGGAGGTGAAACCATTCCAGTCATCGAAGCGAAAGGCTTCAGGTCCGGCGATGGTATCATGTTCCAGGCAGAATTGGGTGGTGAAATCAAAGATCATATTCTGATCCGCCAAAGCACGGATCAAGGCGGGATCTTTCGGCTTTTCCAGCACGACATCCGGCTTGACACCCCCACCATCCAATACGGTCCGTCCATTTTTGGTTTTGAATTTGGCCCGCTGGTCATCCGGTATATGCACCGGTTCTCCATCTTCATAATTGATGGCCTGGATGCAGCGGCCGCTGGGAATGTAGTATTTGGCTGTAGTCAGTTTGAGCCGGGCGTTATACCCGATCTCTTTGGTGTGCTGGACGAGCCCTTTCCCATAGGTGAGCTGACCCATGACCACCCCGCGGTCCAGGTCCTGAATGGTTCCACTGACAATTTCAGAAGCTGAAGCCGAGCGGTTGTTGACCAGGATGACCAGCGGGATCTCTGTATTCAGTGGATTTTGCGTCGTTTTGTAGCTGCGATCCCATTCAGGGATCTTCCCTTTGGTACTCACCACCAGTTCGCCGCGATCGACAAAGATGTTGCAGATATTGACGGCCTCATTCAGCAACCCCCCACCATTGTCGCGCAGATCCAGGATCAATCCCTGGATCTGGGGATCCTTGGCCCGCAGGTCCTTGTATGCTTTGGCGATATTATTACCTGCTTGCTGTGTAAACGTAGTAAGGGAGATATATCCGATATGATCATCGACCATACCGAAGTAGGGGACATTGGGCAGATCGACCTCCTCCCGGGTCAGGGTCAGGTTGAAGGGCTTGTTCTCGCCAGGCCGGTTGATCCTCAGCTTGACCTCGGTGCCCGGGAATCCCTGCATGATATTATTCAGATCCTCGGTACTGCGGTTTCGCGCATCCTGGCCATCGACCTCGATGATCCGGTCACCCGCCTTCAGGCCCGCTTTGAGCGCCGGGCTGTTTTCATAGATCTGGGTGATGGTCACCAGATCGCCGATCTTCTTGACCTGGGCGCCGATCCCGTTATAGCGTCCTTCTGTCAGGGTGCGGTACCCTTCAATATCACTCTCAGAAATGTAATTCGTGTAGGGATCCAGGGCCTGAAGCATGGCGTCGATCCCGGTCCGCATGGTCCGGGCAGGGTCCAGTTCATCGACATAGCCCGCATTCAACTCCTTGTACAGGTTGGTGAAGATCTCCAGGTTTTTGATGATCTCGAAGTACTTGTCCGAGACGGGACGGACAAAGGCAAAGGAGCTGATGATTCCAGCAAGTACGAAAAAGGTAAATAACCGACGTTTCATCTTCAGGGCTTTGATGTGCTAAGGTAACGGCAAATCCCATTCCGGGATTATCCGGATAGTGGTCATCCAGGGGCAGGAGTTCATTATTTTCGGGTCTAACCCGTACATTGAGCAGCTTTTCCCGATCACTGATCCATTGAACATCCAGACCTCACCTGAGGTTTATCCTTCATTATCCGACGACTATGATCCGTATCACCATTGTATTACTCCTCCTCCTTTCCCAAGGTTTGCATGCCCAGACCACTGCACCCACTCACTGGTGTGGCACGCAAGATGGCAAGGTTGCCTGGCTGGAGGACTATCAGGCCAATCCCATGGCATTCCCCCGTTCAGTAGACACCCTGTACATCCCGGTGACCATCCATCTGGTGGGTACATCCGGTGGCGCCGGGTATTTTGGATTGCCGGATCTGCTGGATGCGTTCTGCACACTGAATCGTGATTTTGAGAACGCCAGCATTCAATTCTACCTCGAGGGAGGCATCAGCTATATCCCGAACAATACCTACTACAACCATAATTTTGATACCGGATCCGAGATGATGGCGGCCTACAATGTCCCCAATACCATCAACTGTTATATCTCGAATTCACCTGGCGAAAACCTCTGCGGGTACAGTGCCTATAACCTGGGGGTTGCCCTGGCCAAAAATTGTATCCAACCGGACGACCACACCTGGTCACACGAACTCGGACACTACCTGTCCCTGCCCCACCCGTTTTATGGCTGGGAAGGGTATGATCATGACTATGGCAAACCAGCACCCGAACAGATCAATGGCAATCTTGTAGAGCGGGTGGACGGACTGAATTGTAATGTAGCGGGCGATGGCTTCTGCGACACGCCACCCGACTATCTGAATTATCGCTGGCCCTGCAATACCCTGGGCGAGAGTATCGTCCTGCAAACGGATCCACTTGGCGTGAAACTCAAGTCCGATGGAAGTTTCATCATGTCCTATTCTTCGGACGAGTGTTCCTACCGTTTTTCAGACGAACAGATCGCGGCAATGCAGGCCAATGCCCTGTCTGACAAGGCTGAATTCCTCTATGACCAAACGGTTCGGTATCCGGTCTATGCCGGTCCTGTGGTACCTGTTTTCCCGGGCGAAGGCGACACCATCTCCACATTCAATGAGATCCCTTTCGTGTGGGAGCCCATGCCCGAAGCCACCCATTATATTGTGGAATATTCCATCAATCCCAATTTCAACACAGCTGTATTTCAGTTTATGACCGTAGGGAATTCATGGGTCAGCAGCAAGCTGGTGAAGAACAAGACGTACTACTGGCGCTTACGCCCCTACAATGCCCAGCACACCTGTGAGGCCTATTCAGATATTCACACCTTTACCACGGGTGACCAGACCACCACCGCCGTGGATGATCTGATCGATGGACTGTCTGCTGTCCATATTCTACCCAACCCGGTACAGTCAGGGGCTCCCCTGGGCCTTCAGATTTCCAGTGAGCGCAGCATGGAGTTGAACAGTGTTTTGATGACCCCGGGTGGACAGGTTGTCGGCCGGTATCAATGGCGGCTGGAAAGAGGCCAAACGAGGGTGCAGATCGACACACCAGGATTACCCTCCGGCATGTATGTCCTGAAACTGAGCACGGCGGACGGTCAGATGGTCCGCAAAGTGTTGATCGCCCGATAGGCTGAATTGCTCCTGAACCAACCCAACCACTATGCCCTTTTGTTACCCTTCGTTCTTTCGGATCATGTCCTCCCTGCTCTTCATTGCCGGAATGGGATGGGCATCATCCAGTTTTGCCCAGTCGGTCATCTATGTCGATCAAACGGCTGCAGGTGCCCAGGATGGCACCTCCTGGGGAGATGCATTTGCCGACTTGCAAGCGGCGTTTGATGCAGCCTCCGCCGGTGATGAGATCTGGGTGGCACAAGGGATCTATGTACCCGGAGATACCTCCAAGGCCAGATATATCCTGGACAAGGACCTCTCCCTGTACGGTGGTTTCGCCGGTGATGAAACGGCGCTGGATCAGCGCGACCCGGTTACGTATCAGACTGTGTTGTCGGGTGATGTGCAGGGAGACGACCTCCCGGGCGATGTGTTCAATTTTCGCTGGGATAATCTGTATACCATTCTGGAGATCACCCAGCAGGTGACCGGAGCGGCGGTCATTGACGGCCTTGCTTTTCGGGGTGGGCATTCGGTGGGCGACAATTTTCTCCTCCCCAATCAATGGGGCGGGGCTATTTTCTGCCAGGGAGCCCCTTTGATCCAGCACTGCAGGTTTGACGATAATTATGCGGATAAACGAGGTGGAGCCATCTATGTGCAATCCGACCAGGCGAATGGATTATTGATCCGGAATTGCCAATTCGGATCGAACGTTTCAAATGAAGATGGTGGTGCCATATTTGTCAATCTGACGGATGTTTCCGGGGTATTGATAGAGGACTGTGTGTTCTCAGACAATCGTGCGGACCGACGAGGCGGTGCGGTTTCTGTGTACAATGCCAACACCCATTTGAAGGGAAATCAGTTCTTGACCAACCAGTCTCGCCGAACCGGTGGAGCGGTCCATGTGCAGGCATCCTTCAACTTTCTGGAAAACACGATCGACAGTTGCTATTTTGAAGCGAACACAGCGACGCGAGGAGGGGCGCTATACCTGGTCTCTTCCAGTGTGTTCGGGTCTGTGGAGAATCATTTTTCGGTGACACGATCCGATTTTCAGTTGAATGCAGCCACGGATATGACCAATAATCCCGATGATGCGATACGCGGTGGAGCAATCGTTCTGGAATCAAATGTCAATGCCAGTGAGACCTCTGCTACTATAGGGGAATGCACATTTTCAGAAAATGTTTCGGAAGAAGACGCTGCCGTTCTACACGTTCAATTTGATGGTCAGGAGTCCAGTCTGACTTACAGGAATAATGTCGCCAGTTTTAACCAATCCGGCAGGAATGGCCCCTTGACGATCTCCGTTACCAAACTCGGAGAAGCGGTTATCCGATTAGACAGCTGTGGCTTCACATCAAATAACTCGATCACTAGCGGGTCGGCTGGTATCACTGTAGAAGCCAGTGACAATGCCATTGCTGATATCCATTTCTTCCAATGCATGATCAAAGGTGGAGAAGCCTTGAAGAATAGTGGGCTATCAATAAAGTCTTCCGGACAGGCCAGTGTGAAAGGGATCATTCAAAATTGTCGCTGGAGCAATAATGTGGGCGATGGATGCATTTCCATTGAGGATGAGAATGATTTGATGGATCTGCTCTTTCAAAACGTGCTATTGGAAAGTAACGGTAGCTGGGGAAATTCAATCGTCTCTCTATCTGGAGCAGGAGGGGATACCTCGAGTATTCCTCGGTTTCGATTCGAAAACATATTGATGCATCACCAAGCCGGAGGGAACGTCCTTTGGGAAATGGAGGGAATCCGAGCGGAGATTCTGAATATGACCTGTGCTGAAAATGAATTGCCAGGATTTCAAATTGGTCTAAATGCTGAATTGGTCTTGCAAAACTCTATTCTGGCCAACCTGGGAGAAAAGGAACTTGTCTTCATAGATAAGACCGGATCTATTCTGACGAGTGGGGGTAATATCATCAATGACAATTCATTTGTTGGATGGATGGGATCTTCCGATTTGGAGAATACAGATCCATTGTTCCTCGGAAGTGAGGACTTTGCACTCACAGCGGCCAGTCCGGCCATCGATTTTGGCGTCCAACCGGATTCCATCTACCCGTATGACCTGGCCGGAAATGCCCGCATCCAGGGCAAGGGAATTGATGCCGGAGCCTATGAAAGTCCATTTACCAGTGGCCTAGTTTCGTTGGAAACAACACCATTGGACCTCTGGCCAAATCCGGCAGCCGGGCAGGTGAATATCTCCCTGCCAGCGGGCTGGACCGGTGCAAAAGAAATCCGGATCATGGATACGTTCGGGGCCGTTTACCGGACCTGGTCTCCCGGCAATACTCCCGGTTCCATGCCCATTCCACTGAGCCTCGATGGCCTTCCCACAGGTACTTTCCATGTGGAAATGATCCATGCCAGCGGTGACCGGGCAACAGGCACCCTGATCCATCAGGCCGGGCATTGATTCTCACTGTTCCACCGTTGAAAGGCTAAATCTTTCCTCCTCAGTACTTTGGAGTGGTTTTTGCTGCATTTGAACCATGCGTCAAATCCCCTTTCTTCGGAGAGTAATCCCGGCTATGTTCCTCCTCTGTGGAATGGCTGGTGTGATCCATGCCCAATCGATTGACCAACGGGTTATTGCCAGCAGTGGCCGGGAGGTCAAGCAGGGGCCAGTCCAACTATCCTTCACCATCGGTGAACTGGCGGTTGCGTCTGTCCAGTCCGATACCCTGTATCTCACTCAGGGCTATCAGCAGGTCTTTCCTCAGGGGTCGACACCCATTCATTCAAACCCGCTGACCTTTGATCTATTGGTCTTTCCGAATCCCTTTTCGGATATCGTCACCCTGCGTTGTTCGGGTCAGCCTCCGCAGGAGCCTGTACGCCTGACCTGGACAGATGTCGCAGGTCATCTGGTATCCGAACAGACCCTGCACCTGGTGGCGGGTGTGGATCACACCCTAGATCTACAATCACTGCCGGCAGGTTTGTACCACATCCAACTCTCCACGGGTCCGGAAGAAGTTCTGACTTCCTTCCAGATGATCCATGTCTTACGTTAATCCCATGATTCCCCATCACCAAATTATCGGTCTGATGAACACCAAGCACCTCATCCTACTCCTGTCAGTTGTTCTGTTGCCACTATTTGCCATGGCCCAGGCTCCGCAGTTGCTGAATTTTCAAGCTGTTGCCCGGAATGCAGCCGGCGAAGTCCTGAATGATAAAACCATTTCGGTCCGTCTCAGCATCTCCGACAACACACCCAACGGACAGGTGGTCTACCAGGAGACACATACGGTCCTGACCAACAAACTGGGCATGTTCAGTCTGCGGATCGGAGGAGGTACGGTGCAGTCGGGTAGCATGAATAGCATTGATTGGAGCAACGGAACGAAATATCTCCGTACAGAGATCGATCCGAATGCGGGGTCTGCCTATGTCGATCTGGGAGCCACGCCCCTGGTCAGTGTACCCTATGCGCTTTATGCAGCCCAGGGAGGAACGCCATATGTCGGCGGTAGCGGTATCCAGATCACCGGAACAACGATCACAAATACCGGTGACCTCAATCCATCCGATGATGTGGTGCAGTCCACCCTGTTCGATGGCGATGTGACAGGCACGTTCAACAGCCTTCAACTGAAGCCTGGAAGTGTCGGGACCCCGGAAATAGCCGATCAGAGCATCACCGGGATCAAGCTGCAATCGATGGGTGCCAACACCGGGGAAGTGTTGAAGTGGAACGGGTCGACATGGTCACCGTCCATGGACCTGGTGGGCAGTGGTGGAAACAACTATACTGCCGGAACAGGAATTGCCATCAACGGGAATGTCGTCAGTGCCCTGAATGACAATGTACTCTGGAATGCCCTGAAACTATATGGCCGGAATATTTCTGCAGCTGCCCCGACTGCGGGGCAGGTGCTCAAATGGACCGGCACGACCTGGGCGCCCCTGGATGATGAAACCGGCAACGGAGGCGGAAATTACACGCCAGGTCTGGGGATCAGCATCAATGGGACCGTCATCGGTGCATTGGCCAATGATCCTTTGTGGAATGCCAATCGATTGCAGGGGAATGAAGTGGCTGCCGGAGCACCGACGAATGGCCAGGCCCTGGTGTATAACCAGGCGGCCAGTCGCTGGGAAGCCCAGACGCTGATCGGTGGCGGTGGAGTAGGGGGATCAGGAACGCCCGGTTACCTGCCGAAATGGAATGGCACCAACTCCCTGACCAATTCGATCTTTTATGAGGCTGCCGGAAATGTCGGTATCGGGATCACCACGCCCCTGGCAAGATTGCATATCAATGGCCAGACGGATCAACCGCAATTGATGGTTCAGGCCGCCAATAACCAAAGCAATGCACAGCCCTTGATCCTGACACGAAAAGCAGATGGAACGGTCCTGTTTGGCATCCACTCCGATGACTCGAAAAATATATTCTTCGGTCTGGAAGCGGGAAAAAGCAATCAATTTGTCAACACCTTGTCCGGTGAACAAAACGTATTTATCGGTCGAGCTTCCGGCAAATCAAATACCACAGGTTCGGATAATACAGCTGTGGGCTACCAAAGCCTGCTGTCCAATACCCACGGTGGAAGTAATACGGTTCTTGGCTCCTATGGCCTGACCACCAATACGACCGGAGATCACAATACAGCCATCGGGCCATATACCCTCCAACTCAACACAACCGGACGATTTAACACGGCTTTGGGTTCCGGTACGCTATCCCTGAATTCGGAGGGAAGCTACAATACGGCCGTCGGCGGACTTTCACTGAATGCCTGTGGTCTGGGTGAAGACAATATCGCAGTCGGTCACAGGTCCATGTTCAACAGCTATAACGGATTCAGGAATATTGCCATCGGAAAGGATGCCATGTACAATTCCAATACAGGTGACCATAATATTGCCATCGGAACCGGGTCACTGAACAAAAACAATGGCAGGAGTTATCAAATCGCCATTGGTGATTCGACCCTGTTTCACAACAGCCAGGGATTTGCAGACCCGTCCCATTCCCAGGCCAACACGGCAATTGGATCCAAGTCCATGTTTGAGAACACCTTGGGTTCACACAATACTGCCGTGGGGTTCAAGTCGATGTACGGGAATGTCGAGGGTGACCACAATGTGGGTATAGGTGCATTTGCCTTGTATACCAATGGGAGCGGAAACGAGAATACTGCCCTGGGTTATCAGGCGATGTATCACAACTATTCGGGTATACAGAATACCGGGATCGGAAAAGAAGCCCTGATCAACAATACCCTCGGAAGCCGGAACAGTGCCGTAGGTTATCGGGCCTTATCCAACAATAACGAAGGAACGGACAACACGGCGATGGGCTACCAGGCCCTGGATTCCAACCAGTATGGACAGGGGAATTCCTCCTTTGGGGCCTCTTCACTTGGCAGTAATTCTACTGGAAACTACAATACGGGGATCGGTTCCAAGGCACTTCAGTTCAGTACCGTTTTTTCTGGCAATACGGCCCTGGGCTATAATGCCGGAGGAGATAATGTGAACGGGAACAACAACACCTTCATCGGATATGAAGCCAAAACCAATCTGTCCAACTATTCCAATTCTTCTGCACTGGGATACGGCGTGGTGATCACCGGTTCCAATCAGGTTCGGATCGGAAATGGACAGGTGACCTCGATCGGGGGATTTGCCAACTGGACGAACATTTCTGATCGTCGGGTCAAGAAGGACATTGAAGAGTCGGTCCACGGACTGGACTTCATCCTTCGATTGCGGCCCGTGACTTACCATCTGGATCTGGAGGCAGCTTCTCGCATCCAGGGGGTGTCCGGTACTGAACAATCAGACCAGGCCGGCAAGGAGGCTATCCGGTATACCGGATTCATCGCCCAGGAAGTGGAAATCGCCGCCCGGCAAAGTCAGTATGACTTCAGTGGTGTAGACAAGCCCCAACATGATCAGGACCTGTATGGGATTCGTTATGCTGAATTTGTCGCACCCCTGGTGAAGGCAGTCCAGGAACAGCAGAAGATGATCGAAACCCAGGGTGAGATGATTCGCCAGCTGCAGGCAGAGCTCGAAGCACTGAAAAAGCAATAGGCAGACTGCCGGATCCTGTAAACAAGCCGGACTCCGGACGATCCGCCACCCGCGGATCGTCCGGTAGATGACCTTGCCTCCCAGGGCGGAAGGTTTTGGCCACAACGGGCGCCCCGTATGCACGGGACCCGGACTGAGCGTGCCCCAGTAAAAGGGAAGGAGGCTCATCGTACAGCCCCCTTTTACACGACTCCACCACCAGCCTTGCCAACACCACACTTGAAACTGGAGGATCCAAAGGATGTCCGGTTTCAGATGGGCCAGTCAGCCAGCAGCCAAACGATACGTTCTGTATCTTGGATAAAAATCGTGATGCGCTCCTTCTTTTGCCTCTTCTCGTGTCTGATGTTCCTGTCTGTCACGTCCAGTGATGCGACCAACTGGCCTGTAGGTCCCGGTCAGGCCTATATCAAACCCTCCCAGGTGGCCAATCTGGTGGCCAATGGAGACACAGTAACCATTGCAGCGGGTGAATACCTCGAAGATGTCGCTTTTTGGAAAGCAGATGGTTTGCTGCTGCGGGGAGAGGGTGGATTTGCCCACCTGAATGCCAATGGAAAAGCTGCTGGACAGAAGGCCATCTGGGTGATCCAGGGCGATGACATTACGGTCGAACAGATCGAGTTTTCCCACTGTACCGTTCCGGATAAAAACGGTGCCGGCATTCGCCAGGAAGGGGTCGATCTGACCGTGCGAAAGTGCTGGTTTCACCATAATGAGAACGGGATCCTTGCGGGGAATAATACCACCAGCACCATCCTGGTCGAGCACTCGGAATTCGGCTTCAACGGTTACGGGGATGGCTTCAGCCACAACATTTACGTGAACCACGTGGCCCGGTTCATTTTTCGGTACAACTATTCACATGACAGTCAGATCGGACACCTGGTCAAGAGCCGGGCGCATGAGAATCACATCCTGTATAATCGCCTGGACAGTCAGGCCGGAAGCGGAGTGAGCTATGAGATCGACCTGCCGAATGGAGGCCTTTCCTTTGTCATTGGTAACCAGGTTGTGCAGCCGGTCGACGGTCAGAACTCCGGCATGATGTCCTACGGTCTGGAAGGTCTTTCCAATCCCGGACCTCATGAGTGTTATGCCATCAACAACACCATGGTCAATGCCAAATCGGTGGGGCGATTTTTCAACCTGAATGCCTCTACCGCCCTGTTTAAGGGATGGAACAATCTATTGGTCGGCGGGGGCAACTTTGCCAATGGTCCCGTGCAGGTGATGGATACCGTCCGCAACCTGCGTGTACCAGATCCGGCAGATGCCGGTTTTGTGGACCTGGCTGGCATGGATTTACACATTGCAGAGGAATCGCCGGCGGTGGATCAGGGCCTGGACCCTGAATACGCCGGGACGGTCAACCTGTGGCCGACAGATGAGTATGTCCACCCGGTGGATCGGGTAGACCGGCCGGAACATGGACTTCTGGATGCAGGCGCATTTGAAGGCCCCCTGATCAATTTAATGCCCCCTCAATCGCCACCACCGCATATCCAGTTGTGGCGGATGCATGGTTCTGTTGGTGCCAGGGGTATCGAGCAAGATGACCTGCTGGAGATCTGGTCGCTTTCCGGAGTGTTGCTTGGAAGGGGTCAAATCGCTGCCCTCAGATTGCCGGATATTCCGGTGATGATCTCCGTCTATCGGGGTGGACGATTGCTGCGCTCACAGGTGTTGCTCTGACAAAAAAAGGCCATCCTCCCGTGGGCAGATGGCCTTTTTTAGACTGGAGAACGCCTAGACCCAGGCGGCGATCAAGCCTCCCATGAGGATGAGGGTGATCAACCAGTATCCCAGGTGAACCAGGATGTATTTCCAACTTCTGCGTTCAAACTGCGCGTTGATCGCCAGAAGGGGGAAGGCAAACATCAGGGCAGCGAGGATTCCATGTACCGCTCCATGGCTGAACGTCCTAAAGTTTTGGCCGTATTTGGCCATGAAGTCGCTGATATACAAGCCGATCTCTGAATTGGGATCACCAAAGCCCGGCTCGTTCATCAGGATGGAATTGATATGGATCTGATGGACCACCCAGACATTCATGAATACGGCAAGCAGAATGCTGAACAGGAGTGTCAAGCCGAAGATCCGGGCCATGTTTCCGGTTTTGATCATTTCCTCAGTCATGCCCGAGGACTCCATCCATACCTTTCCCATGACCTTGGGATTATACCATATTCCACCGACAATGAGCGGAATGAGTGCCGACACCAGAATGGCGATCCAATTCGTTTCCATAGTGTATTGTGTTGTTTTAAATGATAGGTCACCAAAAGATACAGCGAATTCAGGACTATCAGCGTGATCCGGCGGGGCCAAAAGCATAGGAGACCTCCACCTGATTGATCAGATATCGCTCCTTCCGCTGGCCGGCCTGCCGGGATACCGGGGTGATACTCCACTCAAGGCGTTCTCTGAGCTGCCAGTGTCTTCCCAGTGAAACGGACAGTTCGAAGGGCAGCGTCAGGGTCAGGGGGCGCCTGGTTCGTTCGCGATAATGCAATGACACCTTTTTCCCGTTCAGGATTACCTCCCCGTAATCGGTCCAGCCCAGAAGTGTGGATTGAAGGCCAACCCCCGAACCGATCCTCATCCAGGAAAACAGGTCATAGGAGGCCATCCCGAGTAAGGATGCCTGCATGTGTGTGGCGATCCCGATCACGCCTCCGAGCAGGGCACCACTCTCATCCGTGAAAACGACTGGCATATCATAATATCGGGTCCGTCCGATCAGAAACTGCCCCCGAATATGGCTTTTTCGTTTCCAGGGTTGTTCCCAGCTCATCCCGGCACCGAAACCTCCCAGCAGGACACCTCTCCCTTCAGCGGAAGAATACCACAGTGCAGGATAATATCCCTTTTGGCTGTTGGCCAGAGGGTAGAGCTCATTCAGATTAATATGTATTCCCCATTCCTGTGCGTGGGCGGAGTGGAACCCTACCAGCAAAAGGACCAGAAGTGACAGGATGATCCGGGGCTTCATGGTTTTTGATTGATGATCTGACCGTAAAAGGATTCTCCATCCAGGATGACCTCCAGGACATGCACACCTTCATCGGGTAGCTGAAGTTGGATGACCTGCCCCGGCATGAGGGTGAAGCGGGTCAATTCCTCCCCGTTTGGCCGGTATACGGTTGCCGAGCCAGGGGCCGGGACAGGAGGATCCAAATAGACCTGACAAACCTCTTGACAGGGGTTGGGAAAGATCGAGAATGGGGGGAGTTCTACTGTTGTCCTGTCCTTGTTGCAAGACCCGAGTACGATCATAGTGGCAATCATTGCCACCGAGAGGAATCCAGATTTCAGCATGTGGCTCTGGTGGAGAAGGGTGTCCATTCTTCGGGGCAGCTCGCCAGTCAAGATGACCTAGTAGGTCGGAGTCATATCCTCATCTACGACCAGGATGAAGTCTGCTCTGTTCAGATGTTCTTCCTCCAGGCGGTCCAGGTTGGCCTGGGTGACTGTTGTGATCGTGGCATATCGCAGATCCGGCCGTTCTCTTTGCAGATACCAGAGAATGCCTTCATAGTTGTCGGAATGGTAGGCCCCGTTGTAATGGATGAATTTTTTCCCAGGCTGGTAGCCCCGGAGAATGAAGTGTGCCATGGTGGCATCCTTCGAGGCCTGGGCCATGGGAAAGGTCTCCCCGCCATGGCCACCCATCATTTCGATCATGCCTTTGTATCCGGGCAGTTCCGGGTCATAAGGAATGGGCAAGGGAGCGATCCAGGTCTTCTCCAGTTCGGTCAGGGAATCCAGGGCAGCCCAGCCTTCATGGGAGACCATGGAGGCATAGCGCCGGGGTATATTAGTGGCGATAAAGGGCCACTCCTGTTCTTTGGCCAGGTCCACCAGAGGTGCATAATCTGTTTTATAATTCGACCATAACCGAGCCAGGGTGTCCAGTCCTTTGGCATCGATCTCTCCTGCCAGATATTGATCCAGTGGCTCCTGATTGTCCGCTTCAAACATCTCGGCACCCAGGACCAGAGGCCCGGCCTGGCCCAGATCGCGGGTCAACTCCAGCTGAAGCCAGTGGGTGATGGCATTGTTGTGGTATTCGCCAAACAGGATGATATCAGTTTTGCTCACCGCCTTCAGCATCTTCCCGTACTTCACTTTTTTTCCCTTGGAAGAAAAGAGTTGGTAGGCAGGTTTGTCTTGCCCTTGCATGGAAATTGGAAGGAGGCTGCAGCAAAGGAGTAGGAGGAGATAGCGCATAGAGGTCTGAGTTATATGGCTCAAAGATAGTCGGAATGACAGGTTCTCACAGTGGGTGGGGCATCCCCGCTAGGATCGATGATGTTTCCACCAGTCGAGGAGATCTTCGCCGGCCAGTGCCCGGCTCATCAGGTCGGGGAATTGCTCCAGGCCACAGGCAAATGCGGGAATACCCATCCGGACCAGACGGGAGGCGGCCTTCTGATCATATTCGACCGCCCCTTCCTGCCCCAGGGCGAGCAGGGTCACCACCCTGGTTCCACTGTCGACCATCGCCTGGAGATGGGCCTCCATCACTCCGGGCAACCCTCCGTCAAACAGGTCGCTGATCAGCACCACGGTTGCATCGCGTGGAGACTGGATCTCCCTGCGTCCGGCAGCGAGGGCATTGCCAATATCTGTCCCTCCTCCGAGATGAAAACCGAGAAGGAGATCGACAGGATCATGTAGTAAATGGGTGAGATTCAACACCCGAGAGTCAAACGCCAGGATGGTCAGGCGGATCGTGGGGATCTGGCCGAGGACTGCGGCATAGATCCCGGCATAGATCAGGGAGTCATGCATGGAACCACTCTGGTCGACCAGGATGATCAACTCCTTATGCCGGCGTTGTTTACGATGGAATCCGATCCGGGTTTCGGGGATGAGGGTGCGAAGATCTGGCTGGTAATGCTGCAGGTTTCTTCGGATGGTGCGGTGCCAGTCGATCTGTGCCCAGGGGGGATTGATGAGGCGTTGGCCCCGTTGCAATCGACCGCGGATGGCCTGATGAAGCGGGAGTTTTACCTGGCGAATCAGATCATCCGCTACCTGTTGGATCACCTGGCGTGCGGCGACTCGACGGGCATCATCGAGAGATTCAAAGGATTCCAGTAGTACTCCGGCCAGATGAATATCCGGTTCGAGGGCTGCCAGAAGTTCCGGTTCCAGAAGCAGGTCGGTCAACCCCAGTTGTGCAAATGCATCGCGCTGGACCAACTGGATCACGGAGCCGGGAAAATACTGCCTTAATTCACCCAACCAGCGATGTACACGGGGCATGGAACCACCCAATTCTCCACGGCGATTTTCATTGTACAAGACATCCAGGGTCTCGTCCATGACGGAGAGATCCGTTTCGGAAAGGGCGGTCGTCTCATCCTCGGCATCTGAGCCCAGGATCAACCGCCAGCGGGTAGGACTGTCCAATGGCGTCGGGTTCAGCGGCGACTGCGAATGAACGTGATCAGCCACAGGAGAATGACGGCACCGGCTACCCCGGTAACGATCTCACCGATCAGGTTGGAAGAGCCCAGACCCAACAGGCCGAAAACGACCTTGCCAACAAATGCACCGGCGATACCGACCAGAATATTTCCGAGGAGGCCAAATCCACTGCCCTTGATGAGTTTGCCGGCGATCCAGCCGACGACGGCACCGATAAGAATGAACCAGAGAAAATGTAACATAGTCGTTTGTCTTTGTCTCAAAATACAAAAGCTTTCCCTTTATCCCGATCTCAGATGGGTGCGTTTGTCGGATTTCAGGGAGTGAAGGAGCTGCAGGGACATCTTTTGGCAAGATATTCTGTAAGGGACCTCCAAAAATCGGATCAATTTGCTTTGCTTTGCCGCTGATGTCTCCCCCACCACGGATCGAAGACGCCGGGCATGAGGTCATGCACTCCCTGCGCTTTACCCGACTGCTGATCCCTATCCTGATCGGGATAGGTGTCGTGGGCTATCTGTTATGGGATCAATTTGATCCGGTTGAGTTTGCCAAGATCCAGTGGCGACTGCATACCCTGATCTGGATACTGGTCGCCTTTCTGCTGGTCGTCATCCGACACATTGTCTATGCCCTGCGTCTGTACATCCTGTCTGATAAATTCTTTTCCTTCAGAAAATGTATCGAGCTGATCTTCATCTGGGAGTTCAGTAGCGCCGTCACGCCAACCAGTTTTGGTGGAACAGCAGTCGCCCTGTTCCTGTTCGCCAAGGAGAAATTGCCCCTGGCCAGGACGGCATCCATCATCATTTATACCGTCGTGCTGGATACAGCAGTATTCCTTTTGTTTCTCCCCGTGCTATTTCTGTTCTTCGGAACATCCATTATCCGGCCGCACATGGATCATTTTTTTGATCTGGACGGTTGGGGGGTGACGTTCATCGTATCTCTTCTGATCATGTTCGGTTACGCGGCCTTTTTCTATTACGGGTTGTTCCGCAATCCGGCCCAATTTCGCCGCATACTGGTGATCGGCACCTACAATCGATTTCTTCGCCGGTTTCGGGCCCAGGCCGTCAAATTGGGGAATGATATCATCCTGGCTTCCCGGGATCTGACCCGACATACCAACCGGTTTCATTTTCTGGCCTTCGTTTATACGGCACTGGCCTGGATCTGCCGCTTCCTCGTCGTCAATGCCCTGATCATAGCCATCGTCCCCGGGGGGTATGGCAATATCGGTGAGCAGCTGGTCCTGTTCGGCCGCCTGATGGCCATGTATGTGATCATGGCCTTTAGTCCGACACCCGGAGGAGCCGGCCTGGCAGAGATCGTCTTTGATGGTTTTCTGAGCGATTTTGTTCCCACCGGCATCTCCCTTGTGATCGCGTTTATCTGGCGATTGCTGACTTATTACCTCTACCTCTTTGCCGGGGCGATCGTGGTGCCGGCCTGGTTGCAGGGACACGTGAAGTTGAGGAAGAAGAAGGAAAAGTAGGGAGAAGGTGAAAAGATGCAGTCGGGGTCATCTGGCATTCTGCAATCCCACATAAAACAGACAGCCTTTCGTCAGCCTGCATTCCTGTTTCTAGGGAAGGGGATGCTCCTGTTCCAGCCAGGCTTTCAATCCCTGCATGACCTGAGGCCAGGCTTCCTGCACGGCATGGTAATACCAGTTCCAGTCAGCCCCTTCCCGGTATCCGTCCTGGCAAAGCTGGACGTCAGTCACGCCCTTCCGTTCTTTTGTTTGAATGGATAATTGCATCGGACCTAAAAACGACTTTGCCGGGTTCAGATAGACCAGGTCCCGAATGACCAGTTCCCTGGCCGGTTCATACCGGCTGATGATCCCCGTCGAAATGTAACCCATGCCCTGTTCGGACACCTGCCATGCGAGGGTATACAGCCCGCCTGCCTGCTTCTGGATCAGGCTTTTTTCTACGCCCCACCACGCGTTCAACATCTCGGGTTCTGTAAAGGCATTGATCACCTGCTCAGGTGGCGTGTGGATCTGGATCTGAACTGTTACTGCTTTCATTTCTGATCATTCTTTAAACCCTGGAGAGGTATGCGATTAATCTTCGCAACAGGAAAGATAATCGAAAAACCGGGGCCGGATCTGCCTGTTTTACTGCAGGCATTTTTAAAATATTTGATCAAGGTAAATGCATGAGAAATAATTCCGGGTGCCTGAAAACGTCAAGATAATATTTCAGTAAAAACCCTTTCCCTCTTGAAATGGATTGGGGTGATTTAATTTTGGAAATCTACACAGGTTATTTTACGAAAAAACGGGCGCGTAGATTTTTATTGAGCATTGAAAAATACACCTTCTGATCAAAACCATGCACCAGGAAATTGGAATTTATTTTGAACAATTTGTTACTTATATATGTTAAGTAAATAAATATAACCTGAATTTGATTTATGTGTTCTCCTTATTATGTCGCACTTCTTTTCTTCTTCACGACGCTGATACCAGGCGTTTATGGACAGACTGAAGTATTGATCGGCGATGAGCGAGACTACCTGGTTCGCGAAATGATCGCGGCCTATCCTGAACAATTTCAGTCCATAGAGATCACAGCCGTAAAACGCCTGGATGATCATTTTATCCAGCTGAACTATGTATCTGAAGGTCGAGCCTGGGAGGTGATCCTCCAGAATCATGATCCGGATCCGCTGCTGGTTGAAACAGCGCATGAATTATCTCCGGAAAGATGGCCGGCCCTGATCGTCGATGCATGGAAAAAACGAAATTCCGATGATCGGATAATGTCCCGGATCCTGAAAATATCAACCCCGTATGGCAAACAGGGATACCGGGTGGACTCTGTTTCCGGGTCGCCTGAAAAACGACAGGTCGACCGTCAGTATTTCGACCTCTATGGCCAGCCAATGAAGCCTTTTTATTAATCCGGGTGGCAGCTCGCTCTGCTACTCGTTCAATGAGATAAGCCTCAGGTTTTCCTGCGGGCAGAAACTGATTTTCTAACCATTAAACCAGAATGATTTTTATGAATGCCCAAGATGTCAAAGAAAACATCCACACTATGGTCGATCAGGCGTTTGCCGAGATGGCCGAATTAAAAAAGAATGTCGCTCGTTCTACCGGGGATCTTCGAAAAAGTTTTCACAGTGAAATGCAGTCGCTGGAAACGAAGAAACAAGAGCTTGAATCCCGAATGATCGAACTGAGAAATGCGGCCTCGGATAAACGTGAAGAGGTCCTGGATGCAGTCGAAAAAAGTGCAGCCTCCTTCCGGGAAGGCCTTGAACACATGGCGGCAGTCTTCGGCAAGGAACCGATGGTTCGAAAATGATGCAAGCCAGTCCAGGTACACATATGGCCACACTCTCGCAGACCTTGCAAGAACTCCGTCGTCAGGATTGTCAAGTCGATCTTCGGATCACTGCATCGGGTCATTTGCAAGTCAGGGGCCATCAGGGCCCATACTCGCCTCGGGATGTCCGTTTGATGTGGACCCGACGATTTGAGGGTCAATCCAACCCGGGTGACCTGGCCATCCTGTATGGCCTTCGTTTACCCGATGGTCAGACAGGAATATTGGTCGACGGTTATGGCCCGGCCAGTGACCCGAAAGTCACCACCTTTATCCGGGCTGTGCAGCCTGCCGGTCCGGGATCCTCTGAACCTGTCCCGGAATCATGGGAGCCCCGCTTTCACCCCTGAAGGCGGGGCTCTTTTGTGTAGCAACATGTGAATATGGAGCACTTGGTGACAGCGTATCGCATCATGTTGAACAATCTATTTCTCATTACCACATCTCAAACCGATGTCCATTCAGGAAAGGAGGACCATGAACTAAAGTGAACAGTGCGTTTATTTTTCAGTGACAATGTTTGAGGTGGACATCGATTCTTGTTCGGCAATACTCTTATGCGATGGGCTGTTCAAGTTTCAAGGGGCCTGCTGTCGCTGACCCTGTTCAAAGTGTAACGTGCCATACGTTGCACGTTGGTCTGCGTGCTCGTCTGAGCACCGCTTGGACCAGCCGGTTGGCGGGCAGGCTTTGAACCACCAAATATTCAATACTCCCTGCCAAACCTAAGAGCCAACCAGAAACCAGCCCCGAGTTCTCGAGGGAGCAAACGCAGGAACACAGGAACCAGGAATCAGGAATCAGGAACCAGGAACGCAGGAATCTGAAATAAGGAATTAGAAATTAGAAAGGCGGAAAGCGGAAGAATCAGGAATGAGTGCCGGCCTTGGGTGTTGGGTATTGGCCGTTGGCTTTCATTGGGTCTATTGTGGCGTGATTTCGTTAAGGCGTGATTTCGATATTTCGAGGGATCAGGAATGAGGAACACAGGAACACAGGAATCAGGAACACAGGAACCAGGAACCAGGAATCAGGAATCAGGAACGCAGGAATCAGGAATCAAGCCATGATCACCTTGAACGTTGAACAGGCAGGCTGTCAGGCCTCGCCTTAAACGTTGAACCCAGACGATCCCGCTGAAGCGGGATGTCTGGATCCAGACTACCACCAAAGGTGGTACGTCCGGACATCCAATCCTTGCACTTGAGTGCTCAACAACAGGCAACCAGGAATCAGCCCCGAGTTCTCGGGGGAGCAAACGCAGGAACCAGGAACGCAGGAACCAGGAACGCAAGCCTCTGGCGTCCAGGCGGGACCTTCAATAAAAAAGCCCCGACAGACGATCCATCGGGGCTTTTTCACGTGGTGTTCAATCAGACTAGAAGACATAGTTGTACTTCAGCAACAACGCCTGCGTCCAGCTCACACGTTTCCCGAGCTGGCCATCCGGCAGGGTATCCGAGGGACGTTCGACCAGGACATTGATATCATGGTCATAGAATGCTTCCAGCAGGAAGTTGAGAGACAGGCTCTTCCAGATCTGCCATCCCAGATCGTTCTGCCACAGTACATCGATGTTCTGGGGGTTATTCAAATAGTTGGAGAACAGATCCAATTTACTGGAGAAGGCGATCTTGTCATTGAAATACTTGTTGGTATAGGCACCATTCAGCCGCGCACCCACTTGATGGAAGGCTTTCTCATATCCCATGGCTGGATCGTTGTCGTCTACCAGTTGTGTACCGTGGATACCCAGATCGGCGATCTCCTGGTCAGAGACATAGATCAATTTGTAAGACGCCGGTGCAAAGAAGAATGTAAAGTGTGCATCGGGCTTGTACTGGATGCCGGGTGAAAGCTCCAGGCGGAAGGGAGAGAGGAATTTGGCCTGTGCCATGGCAGCATCCTCCTGGGCCTTCAGGAAGTTGCCCGGATAGGTGGGCATGGTCAGGGATTCGAACGTCAGCAATCCGGCAATCGACCATTTCTCATTGTTCGTCTTGTAGCCGTACTGCGAATTGACGCGTAATACATCCAGACTTTTTTGCCAGTCGGCATCGGCCAGTTGTTGTACGGCAAGCTGTAGGGAGGCATTGTTTGACCAGGTATGGCGTCCTTTGGTGTAGTTGGCATAAAGATTTCCCAATCCACCGAAAGCGATCCGGTTGTCCCCGGAGCCAACGCGAGGATTGACCATCACCAATTGGGCAAAATCAAGGCCGATGGCACCTCCGGTGACCCAACCTTCACCCTCCTTCTTGGAGGCATCCTGCAGTTCCTTCAGACGATCGTCGCCGGCTTGAGCCGACAGGGAGAAGGGCAGCAACAGCACTGCCCCGAACATTATTACCAGTGTTGAGATTCTCATGAATCAAAGTTTAGTGAAACGTAAAAATAATGGATTAGAATCAGGTAAACACCAGATGCGGGTTCCTGTTCAGCGGGCTAGAATTCGATCCGCACAATTTTGAGCTTGTTACTCCGCTCACTCGGCACGAGCAGTTCGTAGACACCGGTCTGAACAGCTTCCCGGAAGATGATCTTCAATTTCTGGTAGTCGGTACTGAGGATACTGTTCCGGACCACCTCACCCTGCCAGTCGACCTGATAGGCGCTCACCGTATTCTCATAAGCGATCTCGTCGTTGAAGATCAGGCGGATCTGGTCCGGAGCTGTCATCAGGTAACAGGAAGAGAACAACCCGTCATCATCCTGGCTGTATTGTTTCTTGGGGAGGACAGCATGCCAGTCCTGACTGGCATCCTCACCCATGGACGTGATGTAGAGATCTTCATAGTAATAGTCCACTGTAAACCGGCCACTTCCCGGCCCGAACTGGAAGTTCTGTCCCGAGATGTTGCGTTCATACTTCCGGGATTCTTCCATCAGGATGACCACGCCACCATCTTCGCGCAACAGCACCTGGAGGATCTCCAGGTCCTCCAGCCCTTTTTCATTGATGGAATTGGCATCTCCCATCCGGCCGAGCACGGCATCTGAAAATGGCTGGTGGATCAGCTTGAACGAATCCAGTGCCTGGTCGGACACATAGAAGTAGAAGTATCCCGGCGACCGGTCCCGGTCCCGATCGGCCTCCAGTCCCACGCCTACCAGGCGGTCATGCCGGTTGTCATAGGTAAAGTGGATCTGTCGTGACAGCAGGTCCCGAAGGCTGACAGTCCGGGTCAGCGGGCTGATCATCCCCGGCCCGTATTCGATCAGTTCGAGACTGTGGTCATCCAGTCGGGACCGGCGATTGTCTTTTTCCATCACCAGGTGCATCTTACCGGCATTATCGACGATCAGGGTGCGAAATTCCTTGAAAAAGGAGAACGCATCGATCGATACCCGGGCCTCCCAAAGCTGGGATAACGAGGTCAGGTCGATACACAGGATCTCCATCCAGGCTTGTTTCTCAATTTGATAGACCAGCGCCTTGGTCTTGTCTTCTGATATCTCGATCCGACTGTCCGGAGTGTAAAAGGACTCCTTGTAGGTACTCAGTGTAATACTGTCAGAAAGTAATCCATCAGTTGTGTACCGGTGGGCTTTCATGAAATGGTCACCCTTTCGATGGTATTGATACAACACGACAAAGGACTGGGCCTGGGGAATGATCCCGATCACCTGGGTGAGTCGCTTGTCCAGCTCCAGATCCTTCGTCCACAACACCCGCATCTTTTCATCCAGGCAGGTGAGTTCCAGGGAATAGTCATTATCCGTACTCACCAGATATCGGTCATTATACCTGCCCAGAATTTGATAATAATCATCTTTGCGCAGGGAGATCCCCTCGGAAACAGTGACTCTCTGGGCCAAGACCGGCAAGACCAGCCACAGAAGGATGAAGGACAGGATCAGGGGGTTCCAGGGACGAAGGGAGATATTCATTGTGAGATTCCTCATGTCTATAGTCAACTGTTTATCCCCGAAATGGTTAATAGTGGACAAGTTAAATTCTTTAGGTGGTATGAAAATAGGTATCGTTTGTTATCCCACCTTCGGTGGAAGCGGAGTATTGGCGACTGAGCTGGGCCGCGGGTTGGCAGCCAAGGGGCATCAGATCCACTTTATCACCTATCGGCAACCGGTCCGGCTCATCAATTTTGCAGAGAACGTGTACTATCACGAAGTTCCGACATCCGACTATCCCCTGTTTGAATACGCCCCTTACGATACTGCGATGGCCAGTACCCTGGTGGATGTCGCGACCACTGCCAAACTGGATCTGCTTCATGTCCACTACGCCATCCCCCACGCCGCCATTGCATTTATGGCCAGGGAGATCCTCAGAGCCCAGGGCATCTATATTCCAGTGGTGACCACCCTGCACGGTACCGATATCACCCTGGTGGGTAAAAACAGGAGTTTTGCTCCTGTCGTCGAATTCTCCATCAACCAATCGGATGGCGTGACCGCCGTGTCCGAGAGTTTGAAACGGGAAACGCTGGAGGCCTTTCATATCAACAAGGAGATCGAGGTGATCTACAATTTTGTGGATTTCTCGCGGTTTACGAAGACCGATAAGGACCATTTCAGGCGTGCGATTGCCCCGGACGGGGAAAAGATCCTGGTGCATACGTCCAATTTTCGGCCGGTCAAGCATGTTGATGATGTCATTCGCATCTTTCAACGCATCAACGCCAGGATCCCCTCCAAATTGCTGTTGATCGGAGATGGACCAGAGCGCCAGAATCTGGAATTGCTCTGTCGCGATCTGGGCCTGTGTGATGAGATCCGCTTTCTGGGAAAACTGGAGGCTGTGGAAGAGGTACTGGCAATTGCTGACCTCTTTATCCTCCCTTCCGGACATGAGAGTTTTGGCCTGGCGGCCCTGGAGGCCATGGCTTGTGAGGTGCCTGTGATCTCCTCCAATGCGGGCGGACTGCCGGAGGTCAATATCCATGGCGTGACCGGTTATCTGGAAGCACCGGGGGATGTGGAGGCGATGGCCGAAGATGCACTTTCCATTCTGACGGACCCGGAAAAGCATCAGGCATTCCGAACACAGGCCTACCGGCAGGCCCAGAGATTCAGCATTGAAAATATACTTCCGGAATACGAGGCATACTACGAGCGGATCCGTGAAGCCGCACTTATTGGATAAGCACGATCCTGGTCACGGCAGTGTCCGGGTCCCCGAACGGATTGTCGGATGCGGTGAAGACCAGGTAGACCCCGGATGCAGCCCTGCGACCGGTATAATCTGTGCCATACCAGATGGCCTGGCCACCCAGTGACGTGGTCTCATACACAAGCTTTCCCCGGATATCCGTGATCTTGACATTTCCATCCCGTGGCAAGCCTTTGATGGCGATCGGCCCCTGATATTCCGGCCGGACCGGATTGGGGTAAACTTCCACCTGGGAGGCATGCAGGTCTCCACCGGATGTCGTCTCGGTTTGATAGATCATGATCCCCGCTTCGGTACCGATCCACATCTCACCTGTTTTGCCATTAAAGGCCAGGGTGTTGATCTGGTTGGAGAACAGGGGCGAGTTGGCTTCTGTGAACTGCTTGATCTCCGTCAAGCCATCCGGCGACTGGATGAACAGGCCCGATCGCGTCCCCAGCCATTTGCGGTTGGCCCCATCCACGGCAATGGCCCGAACCTCTTCATCGTTGAGCAGGGCCTCCGTGATGCCGTCCTGGGTGACGACGATTCGTGAAGCCTTGCAATTCTGATCAAAGACATTGCCACAGCGAACCACACCGATGCCGTCATCGGTACCGATCCAGACCTCTCCATCCAGGTCCAGGCCGACACTGGTGACCTTGTTGGAAGGGAGGTTGCTACTTCCCGAGTCGAATATCCGAACCTGGTCATCCGCCGCAGAAAGCAGGTCATTGCCTTCATGATAGACCAGTATTCCTCCGGATCCCATCACAAACCACTTGTTGTTCTGGTTATCTACGATGCCTTTGTACAGCTGGGTATTCCCGGTCGGCCGGAAGCTCTTCCATTCCTTGTCCGCACTGTAGAGGACCAGGGGATTGTTGGCCAGGGTATTGGCGATCCACAGGTTGCCATTGTGATCCCGGACCAGGCCGCCTATGCGTTCTCGTTGTTCGTCA
>JAUIEA010000179.1 GCA_030429045.1 Bacteroidia bacterium
TGCAAGAGGATATTATAGACATCCGGGTGCGCCTTCTCGATCTCATCCAGCAGGATGACACTGTATGGCTTGCGACGAACTTTCTCCGTCAGCTGACCACCTTCTTCATACCCGACATAGCCCGGAGGCGCTCCAATGAGCCGACTGATGGAGAATTTCTCCATGTACTCACTCATGTCAATGCGGATCAGGCTGTCCTCAGAGTCAAAGAGATAACGGGAAAGAGCCTTGGCCATTTCCGTTTTTCCAACGCCGGTAGGACCGAGGAAAATAAAGGTTCCGATGGGTCGCTTGGGGTCTTTGAGGCCCACGCGATTTCGCTGTATGGCCTTGGTCACCTTGATGATCGCATCATCCTGGCCAATGACCATCTTCCTGAGGTCATCCGTCATGCTGACCAGTCGGTGGCTTTCCTTTTGGGCCACCCGGTTCACTGGAATGCCTGTCATCATCGAGACGACTTCCGCGATGTCCTCTTCATCGACCGGATAACGCTTGGTCTTGGATTCCTCTTCCCATGAATTCTTGGCGTATTCCAGCTGGCGCTGCAGCTTGGATTCATCATCACGCAGATCAGCGGCCTTTTCATACTGCTGATCCTTGACGGCCTGGTTTTTCAATTCCTTGAGATCCTCGATCTTCTTCTCGAGCTCTTCAATATGCTTGGGAACGTGAATGTTCTTGAGGTGTACCCGTGCCCCGACCTCATCGAGGACATCAATGGCCTTATCGGGCAGGAACCGGTCGGTCACATAGCGGTCACTCAGCTGGACACAGGCTTTGATCGCCTCGTCGGTGTAGGTGACATTGTGGAACTCCTCGTATTTGGGCTTGATATTGGTCAGGATATGGACGGTTTCTTCCGGACTCGGCGGATCGACCAGGACCTTCTGGAACCGGCGATCCAGGGCGCCGTCTTTTTCGATGTACTGCCGGTATTCATCCAGCGTGGACGCACCGATGCACTGCAACTCTCCTCTGGCCAGGGCCGGCTTGAAGATATTGGAGGCATCGAGTGAACCGGTCGCACCTCCCGCACCGACGATGGTGTGGATCTCATCAATGAAGAGGATGACATCACGGGATTTCTCCAACTCGTTCATGATGGCCTTCATCCGTTCTTCAAACTGGCCACGGTACTTGGTTCCGGCAACCAGGGCTGCCAGGTCCAGCATCACGATCCGCTTGTTGAACAGGGTGCGGGACACCTTCTTCTGCATGATCCGGAGGGCAAGGCCTTCCACGATAGCTGTTTTTCCCACTCCGGGTTCTCCGATGAGGATGGGGTTGTTCTTTTTTCGACGGCTGAGGATCTGGGAAACACGCTCGATCTCACTTTCCCGGCCGATGATGGGGTCCAGCTGGCCTTCCTCGGCAAGACGGGTCACATCGCGACCAAAGTTATCCAGTACCGGGGTCCTGGACTTGGAAGCGCCCTTGCGCTGGTATCGTCCGCTGCCTTCATCTTCCTCTTCGAAGGAGTCTTCCGGTTCGGGTTGGGCAGACGCAAATGGATCCCGACTGCTCACATTTCCTTCCTGGAGGACATATTCAAGTTCGGATTTGAACACGTCGTAGTCGATATCAAACTGTTGAAGGACCTGGGAGGCAATATTGTCCTTGTGTTTGAGGATTGACAACATCAGATGCTCGGTGTTGATCTCGTCACTCTTGAGCATCTTGGCTTCCAGGAACGTGACCTTCAGAACCTTCTCGGCCTGTTTGTTGAGGGGGAGCTGACCAATATTGAGGTCACTGCCATTCTGTGCGCCGGCTGCCACGGATTGTTCCAGGGTCGATTTCAGATCCTTGGAATTCACGTCCAGCGAGGACAGCACCTTCATGGCCAGATTCGTCTTCTCCTCGAGAATGCCGAGCAGGAGGTGCTCGGTGCCGATGTAGTCATGTCCCAGACGGACCGCCTCATCCCGGCTCTTGGAGATGATCTGTTTGACCTGCGATGAAAATCTGCGATTCATACAATCTACGTTCTTGAATAATGTCAGAGTCCTACGTTGCAAGTTTAACGGGAATCTCCGAATGGTACAACTCCGTGTAAAATTACGCCGTTTTACGCAATCAAAGGGTAGTGTCTTGCAAGTAGAGGTGTATTTGGTGTCCTAACACGAAAACCTCCCATCCTGTTTCTTACGGTAATGTTAAGTAGAAGATGCCTTAAAGGGAAAGAACCTTCAACCCGGAATAGACGAATCAATGGTGGGAAGTTGTACTTTTACCCTTGCGAAAGGACTTAGTATGAAATACGAGATCGATAAACAGGATAAGTTTGCCATCATGAAGTTGGGTGAGGAGAACCTGAACTCCCTGGTTGCCCCCATCTTGAAATCTGAATTGGTGATCCTCAGCAATGAGGGGATTCGCAATCTCATCCTGGATCTGACCGATGTCAAATTTGTGGACTCGAGCGGATTGAGCGCCATCCTGACCGGCAATCGCCTGTGGTCAGATGGCAAGTCCTTCATCATAACGGGTATTGACCATCCCAGTGTCAAGAAATTACTCGAGATCTCCCGACTGGACTCCATTCTGACCCTCATTCCCAGTGTCCAGGAATCGGTAGACTATATCTACATGGAGGAGATCGAGCGGGAGTTGAATGAAGGGCCCGATCCGGATATGGAGGCCATGTAATTTCCTTTACCCACTTTCTTCCTCGTTCCCCTGCAGGCCCACTGTTGATCCTGGCGACATCTCCGGATGACGGTTGCCCCTCTGTGTTCATGCCGGATCAACTCTCCGATCAAGGAGCCCGGCAGGATCATTTGATCAAACCAAATTCAATTTGGTCGATACGATCCCGCCAGAAAATCGTTTTTGCCCTCCGCTGAGGGGGCAAATGGACAAATGCACCAATGAACCGCGGGTTTTTAGCTGGACGGTAAAGAGGGTGAGAATGTGTCACATAAATGCCTTTTTTTACGAAAAATAACACGGCATTTCCGGAACTGTTCAGAGTGGTATATTGAGATGAATCCTTACGGATGGAGCCACGTCAAATGTGCAAATGTCAGCTGCGCTAATGGATCAGTGTATTGGCTGAAAATCAATTACAAAATAGAAATTTGATCAATTGATGGGTCATCCCCTTTTGGGAAAAGAATACGGAAAGAGGCCGTATTTCCTGGATGGTATGGGATGCGGGTATCCAGATTCGAATGGAGAGGCTCCAGTTGCTATGTCACGGATTATCAATCTTGTAAAATGCGGATTGAGTGGGCAATTGTGACGGCATATTCAATTTTTATTTATCCATGAAGAATAATTACAATGAGCATATGATTGGCCAGCAACAATTTAAGAATTGATCTTTTTCGCATCTGTTTTTTTATGTTGAAATGGTATTGTGCGACTTCGAATAGCACAATAGAAAAGGTATATTTGCCTAGACACTTAGGTCATATTACCTGATCTGCAGTGTTTGAACGATGCAGGATTTGTGACAATCCTGCGGGGCCAAGATTCCAAAACACCGATATTTAATTTGGGGTATTCCTCCGAATGGAGGGGTATTGCAACACCTAATGGTGTATGGCTAACAGAATTGTATAGGCAATCCAACGTCGCTACAGAAGGGGGAACTTCTGTAAGTGACTTGTTTTATTGTGTTGACTGAGAAAGACTATGAGAAAACCACTTGCAATCGCAGGAGTATCCTATGTGGTACTCGGACTGGCCGCCATGGCTATTTTTGTTCTCTCTCCTATTTATCTGCATGCAGAGAATGGAGGTCGAAATGAATCTGTCCGACCAAGTTCATCGATGAACAAAACCAATGCCCTTGTCTTTGGCCATTCGAAACGAACAGGCCTGGAAGCCGAATGGTATTCACGATTTGGTGCGAACCCAGTCACTGAGGCTGGTACAACATTCGATTTGGCCTTGGATATTCGGTTATCTGCTGAATTTAACGGGATCCTGCTCAAAACGGGTGATGTGATTCGATTCAAGGTCAATGTATACAATCAGGGCAATGAGGATGCTTCAAATGTGGAAGTTACCGATTATGTGCCCGCTGGATTGGATTTGAATGACTCCGATTGGGATATCAGCAGTCCTGGGAAAGCGACCAGAACAATCCCCCTAGTTTCTGCGGGGCAAGTGGTCACACTCACTATTCAGTTCCTGGTTACCCAGGATTTTCAAGGGTATATCACCAATGCGGCAGAGATCAGTGGTCATGCAGGTGGCTCAGATTTTGATTCAGATCCGGACAACATTGATGGGAACCAGGCAGGGGAGATTCTCCCCCAGATGAAGGACAATGTTGTCTCGGAAAGCGGAAAGAACGGTGGCGACGAAGATGACCATGATATCGCGCGAATCTTTGTCTATAAAGGAGGGAAAATCTGCTGGATCAGTCCAAGTAATCCGGTGGATGTCAATGCAATCACTGAATGGTGGTATATCGACACGGTGAATAATACGGTGACTATCCGGGCCACCTTCAGCAAAGGCTTCGTTGATAATACGTATGGAAGCAATGCCGTCGGATGGCCGTCTGGCCACACCTTTGGCCAATTGGATGGGTCTGATCGCATTCGAATGAGCTTATATAATGGTGGCGGATCAAAAACCCTGGAGTTTGAATTGGACTACATTGATGACGATCCTTCTGCACCATCCGGTTACTCCAGTCTGGGTATATGGGGCGGTAACGGGGATATGCAGTTCGGTAACCCGATCTATGTCCTTGATGCAACCTCATCGCTGGATGTCAATTTGAATACGTATGGATACAACCTGTTGACGAATTCTCCGGCCACTGACAACCAGTATACGCCCAATCCGAGTTATCCGAACTGGATCTATGATGTCTGGTATGAGGTAACGGTGAGTTTGGACGCTTTCGGCAATGACGGATTTGGTCAGCCACTGATCACCTATATCCATGCCAGCCCAAGTAAAACGGGCAACAATACGGAGCCCGTTGAACCGGGTCCATGCCCGGGTGAATGCCCTCTTCCAATCGCCCTGTTTGATGAAGAAGCCTGCCTTGGTGTCGGGACTGTCTTCGTCGGTCAACAGGTCGGTGCGAGTTATGACTATAAGTGGGACTTCGGAGCGGATGCGGTTCCTATGACCGCTACAGGTGCGGGTCCTCACCTGGTCACATTCCAGAGTGTTGGCCAGAAGTCTGTCAAGGTAACGGTCGAGAACAACTGTGAACCGCCTCAGGCCACTGGAGACTGTTGTGATGCCGGGGACAAGCCCCAGGTGCTGGTGATGAAATATACAGGCCATCCCTGCGATTCCACCTTCCACAAGCAGGACCCCAGCAAGGTGTCCTGTTCGGGTAATCCCAATTATGACCCGAACGTCTATATCATTGCAAACGACAATAGCAACCCGAACTCAGGAGATCAATGGTTTGCAGGCAACGTGCAACTCACCGGTTTTTTTACCATCAATGCGAAGAATGCAAATGAGACTAAGTTGAGTTCGGAGACCTTCATCCATATCTACAACCAACAGGGAGGTACTCTTCTGCAGACAGTCCGTTTTCATACCTCATGCTCGCAGATCCTCCGCGTCGGCGATCGCTTCGGTGCTACACAGGTCATGGAATTCCTGGGTGAGGATGGATACAGTTGTGGCGGATCAGATCCAAATTGTGAGGTTTGTGAAAAGACCATTTATCTGACGGTCCAGGTGGATACCACGCTGGTCTGTCCGGATGATCTGCAGGTGAATTGCGAAGAATCACTGCATCCTCTGCAAACAGGCTATCCTGAAGTGATTTGTTCGGTCGATTCGGTATGCTTTGATTATATCGATTCTCTTGTCACACAGGGCAACTGTGAAATTGATGTGATCAGGAAATGGCAGGTCAAACTGATGACCTCACCGAATGGCCCGGATGTCATACCGACCGGAGATTGTTGTCCGGATCTGGGCAGGCCGGCGGAATTATCACTGATCTACACCGGTGAGGATTGTAGTGCAACCAAGCATACCCAGGATGCGGGTAAAGTCAGTTGTTCAGGTGACCCGGCATTCAGTCCTGTGGTGTATGTGGTTGCGAATGACAATTCAAGTCCAAATAGTGGGAAAAAATGGTTCGAAGGATTCGTATCGCTGAATCAGGCCTTCACCCTGTTGGCATCCAATGGT
>JAUIEA010000180.1 GCA_030429045.1 Bacteroidia bacterium
CTTTGGGTATCTCCAGTGGTTTGAACCGCGTGAAGAATTTAATGTACGCTGCACCTATCTCCCCCGATTGAACCAGGAACCAATTGATGTTCCTACCTCCAGCGGGCGGGTTAAATCTTTTCAGGAAGTGGGCATATTGACCTTCACCCTGGCAGAGACGAGGTGCACCCTTCATGTCTATCGGAATATGACCCTGGCTCATTTGCCGGAGATGGATCAGCATCTCTTTCTACCCTTCACGGATCCGACAAATGGTGCAGAGACATATGGCGGTGGACGGTACATCGATCTCATGCGATCGGACCTGGAAAAAGAGGAGGTCTGGATCGATTTCAATCATGCCTACAATCCCTGGTGTGCCTACAGTGATGGATATAACTGTCCGGTGCCTCCCCGTGAAAACGCCCTGCAAGTTGCCATTCTGGCCGGGGAGAAGATGTATACCGGTCCGCACAAAACCAGGGGACATTAATGGGTCGTTTGGTGATCGATATGATGGGGCGCAGAGTGACCGTCCCGGATCAACCGCAACGGATCATATCACTGGTGCCCTCCCAGACTGAATTACTATATCACCTTGGATTATCCGAACAGATCGTCGGCGTCACAAAATTCTGTGTCCACCCGGAAACGGCCAGACGGCAGGCAAGCGTTGTCGGAGGTACCAAGCAACTCGATATCAACCGGGTACTGGCCTTGCAACCGGACTTGATCATTGGCAATAAGGAGGAAAATGATCGGGATTCCATGGAAGAACTGGCGGCGCGAACGCCGGTATGGTTGTCCGATATCCAGACACTGGATGATGCCCGTCACATGATCCAGTCGGTGGGTCGACTGGTCGATCGGGAGGCCACTGCTACTGCTCTCAGTGGTGAGATCCAGTCCTTGTTTGACCTGTGGCTGGCCGAACGCGATGTCCCCACCCGGACAGTTTTATATTTGATATGGGCCAGGCCCTGGATGGGCGTAGCTACCGCTACGTTCATCGATCATATGTTGGATCTGGCTGGGTTTGAGAATGTCCTATCCACCTATTCCCGATACCCCGTGTTGGCGGAGGAGGAACTACATCAATTGGATCCGGACCTGGTTTTGTTGAGTTCCGAACCCTTTCCCTTTAAAAACGATCATGCTCAGCAAATCGCTCAAGCGTTTCCGAATGCGCAGATCTTGCCCGTAGACGGTGAGTTATTTTCATGGTACGGTAGTCGGTTACTCCAAACTCCTGCCTATTTTAGATCCCTGTCCGACAGGATCAAGATGAATTGATTGGTTAACTTTTTCCAACCACAGACGTTCGTTCTTCCAGATGGCGTTAAATTCGCTGTGATTCGATTTGTTATTCCTGCACCATCCGTTTCTGAGTAGCATGACGCAACCTCATTATCTCCCCGCTTTGTTCCTGTGGTTTCTTCTGGTGACCACCCTGATGATGCCTGTTCAGAGTTTTGGTAGCCACCCAGATCCCGGGATGGAAGAGCGCATTATCTGGATGAAGTCCGGAAGTACAATAGATGAACTCCGGAACCTGCTGCCGCTGCCTGCAGATTCACCTGTTCTACTGCGTGCCCTGGGATTCGACCTTTATCTGATGACCGGCTCGCCATTGACGATCGAGGAGAGCAGCATTCGCCTGCAACAATCCGGCCGGATACGGCACATCGGGTTCAATCATCAGGCTACGCTGAGAAATACCACACCGAACGACCCCGCATTCAATCAGCAGACCTATCATACCTTACTCGGATCGGAAAAAGCCTGGGATATATCGACCGGAGGTGCAAGTCCGGGCGGTCACGAAATCGTGGTCGGGATCATGGATGCGGGATTTGACCGTACCCACGAAGATATAGCGCCTAACCTGTGGGTCAATCCGCTTGAGATCCCCGGAGATGGCCAGGATAATGACAATAATGGCTTTGTCGATGATTATGATGGCTACAATCCCCGTTTGGATAACGGAGCACTTCCCGTGCATCACCATGGTCATTCTGTCAGCGGATATGTGGGTGGCAAGGGAGATAACGGGATGGGTATTGCCGGGATCAACTGGAATGTGAAAATGATGCTGGTCGGCCCGGCCACCTATGCAGATGATTTCATTTCCGGATTCCGATTCATCTATGATTGGCGCCGACGATTTAATCAATCCCAGGGTGCAGAGGGTGCCTATATTGCTGCTCTCAACCTGTCGTTGGGTTTTGAAGGTGTTTTTCCGGAGGACCTGCCCTGGATGTGCCCGTTGGTAGATAGCCTGGGATCGGTTGGCATTCTTCTGGTGGGAGCTGCTCCAAATCAGGCTGTCGATATTGGCAATGCCGGCGACATGCCCTGTCTGTGTGGGTCCGCCCAGCAGATCTGCGTTACGAATACCACTGTAGATGACGACCTGGTCTCCAATGCAGGTTACAGTCCGACCTACATCCATTTGAGTGCACCGGGATATAACTCCTATACCGTCAAGCTGGCCAATCAGAATAATTATGGTGTCTTTTCCGGCACCTCGGCGGCAACGCCGATGGTTGCCGGTGCGATCGGACTGCTGGCCAGTATGCCCTGCCTCGAACTGGAATCCAAGATCTTCAGTGATCCGCGCGAAGCTGCTGACCTCTTGCGGGAAGCAATTTTATCCGGAGTGGAGCCTTTGGATATTCTGAAGAATATCACGGCCACAGGAGGCAGGCTGTCTCTGGACAATGGAGAAGGAGGTGGTGCTGTGAATGTACTGGCGAAACTTTGTGGCAGTGCCGAAGGGGAACTGGCTATCCTGGAGGGCAAACCTGTTCCAGCCAATGAATCATTGACCCTCTCCTACCGAAGTCGGGGTAGTGAGACATTTCCATTGCGCGTCTTCAACGTGCTGGGTCAGGTGGTTTATGAAGAGCAGATCGAATCAGTCGCATTCTCAAAGAAGGAGACCATCATCCCTACATGGTACTGGTCGCCAGGGATGTATGTGGTTGTGATTGGCAACAGATCCCGCTATGATGCCCTGAAATTCATCATTCAACATTAATTTGCATGAACTGTTGGCCAAACCAAGCCAACTATGTATCTTTGCACTCGCAATTTTATGACCTCAACCCATAAATGAATGGGTGATGTTGAAAATCGTATGACTTGAAATTGAGGCTTCGTAGCTTAATTGGATAGAGCACCTGACTACGGATCAGGAGGTTGAAGGTTCGAGTCCTTCCGAAGTCACTAGGCACGAGATTTGTAATACACCAAGACATGTCCAAGATCTGTCAACTTACCGGAAAACGCCCAGTATCGGGCAATCACGTTTCTCACTCCAACAGGAAGACGAAGCGTCGCTTTGTACCGAACATTCAGAAGAAGCGCGTCTTTGTCCCTGAATTGGGTGACTTTGTCACGCTGAAGCTCAGTGCTAAGGCCCTTCGCACGATTAACAAACTGGGGGCGTATTCTTACATTAAAAGGCTGGAAGCCAGTGGTATAGACACCGGCATCAAGCTCTAATCCCATACGATCATGGCCAAGAAATCAAAAGGTAACCGTAACCAGATCATTCTGGAGTGCACAGAGCACAAGAGTACTGGCATGCCGGGTACAAGCCGGTATATTACCCAGAAGAACAGGAAGAACACACCTGATCGTCTGGAATTGAAGAAGTACAATCCAATCCTGAAAAAGGTCACCGTTCATCGGGAGATCAAGTAATTCATAACCCTTAAAGAAGCTCACCCATGGCAAAGGTTTCAAAGAACGCACGGGTAGCCCAACGGGCGGCCAACGCAGGATCCGGTAAGGATTTTGTAAAAGTGGTGAAAAGCATCAAAGATCCGGTAACAGGTAAGTATACCTACAAGGAAATGATGATCCATAAAGACAAGGTTGCTGATTTCTTCGCGGAGAAGAAGTAAGACCTGCATCTTTTATTTCATTCACAAAAAAGGCTTTTCTTCACGGAAAGCCTTTTCTGTTGGTCTAATGCCCCCACCCTATGAGTTTTTTTAAAAAGTTGTTCACCCGCGAAAAAAAGGAAGATCTGGATCAGGGCCTGGAAAAGACCAAGTCCAGTTTCTTTGACAAGATCTCCAAAGCCATCGCTGGAAAGTCCGAAGTGGACATCAATGTACTGGATGAGATTGAAGCCGCACTGATCTCTTCCGACATCGGACTGGATACCGTGATCAAGATCATAGATCGGCTGGAAGCACGGGTTTCCAAGGAGAAATATACCCGGGAAGAGGAAGTATACGCCCTGCTTCAGCAGGAGATCGCCAGCCTGCTGGAAGAAAACAAGACAACAGATCTGCCGGACTTCATCATCCCGACCGGCGCCAAGCCCTATGTGATCATGGTCGTGGGTGTCAATGGCGTCGGCAAAACCACCACTATCGGCAAATTGGCCTACCAATATATGCAACGCGGCCACAAGGTACTCCTGGGTGCCGGTGATACCTTCCGCGCCGCAGCAGTCGACCAGCTTCAGATCTGGTCAGAACGCACCGGGGCCGGATTCTTTAGCAAGGGCATGAACACCGACCCTGCTGCTGTTGCATATGAAGCGACAGCAAAGGCAATCAAAGAAGACTACGATGTGGTCATCATCGACACTGCTGGCCGGTTGCATACCAAGATCAACCTGATGAATGAGCTGGGGAAGATCAGACGTTCCATAGGCAAAGCCCTCCCGGGCGCCCCTCACGATGTTGTTCTGGTGCTGGATGCCACCACCGGGCAGAATGCCATCGAACAATGCAAGCAATTCATGGCCGCCACAGAAGTCCAGTCACTGGCATTGACCAAACTGGATGGCACCGCGAAAGGCGGTGTGGCCCTGGGCATTAGTGATCAGTTTCAGATCCCCATCAAGTATATCGGACTTGGTGAATCCATGGAACAACTACAGGTTTTCAATCGTCAGGTCTTTGTCGAATCACTGTTTCAGCGGTAAATTATTCCGGCTGGGTAAAGGAATTTGCGACCAGAGCCAGCAGATCAGGTGATCTTGGGGTCTGTTTGGGTAATTTGAACTTGAAAAACCATTACCACCTATGCGCTATCGTTCTGTCTACACCCTGATCGGGGTGCTCTTCTGTACCGTTCTATTTATCAGCAACTCATCCAATCCTCCAAATAAACGAACAGGCGCCCCGGGCGATGATGGCACTTGTGCCACTGGTTGTCATGGAGGCGGAAGTTTTCAGGGCACTGTTGATATTTCCGGATTGCCCACCACTATCCAGGCCGGTCAAACCTATTCCATTACCCTGACGGCAACGGCAACCGTAGGATCTCCCAGTACGGGCGGGTTCCAGATCCTGGCCCTGGATGGCTCCAACCAGAATGTGGGCGACATGATTGTCGTGAATGGTGCCGAAACCGGTACCAATACCCAGAGTGGACGGGAATACATGGAACATCGGGGAGACAAGAATTACAGCGGGAACACCGTATCCTGGGACTTCGAATGGATGGCCCCCAATGGCCCCAACAATGAAGAGATCACCCTGTATTTCGTATCTGTCCTCGCTAATAATAATGGTGCCAATAATGGCGATAATGTGGTTACGAACACATTCACAGGAACCATTACCGGAGCACCGGATCCACTGGGCATTGACACGAATGGACCATTTATGCATGTGAGTTGTTTTGGAGGAAATGATGGTTTCGCAACGGTTCAAACCTTTGGTGGCACACCTCCCGTTACAGTCTCCTGGTCCAATGGCCAGAACGGATTAACTGCTACAAATCTGAGTGCCGGAACTTATACGGCCACTGCTACAGATGCCTTAGGGATGACTGCAAGCATCATGGTTACGATAACCGAACCCAGTGAGCTCTTTCTAAATATCATTTCAGAGACACCGATCACCTGCACCAGTCCGGCGACCATCACTGTAGGCGGCCAGGGGGGTACTCCCGGGTATTCCTATCTGTGGAGTACCGGTACTCCCGGCCCGACTGAAATACTGAGCAATGGAAATACCGTTACCGTATCTGTAACCGATGCAAATGATTGCGTTACTTCCATCGACGTCACCCCGATCGTGGATATCGACCCACCGATCGTTGCCGCCA
>JAUIEA010000181.1 GCA_030429045.1 Bacteroidia bacterium
GAAAAGGAATTGAAGGTTGTTGAGGCCGATCGGCCTCAACAACCTTCAATGAAGAAAGAAACAACTAACTTGTTAATCTAATTTAGGACTGTCCGAAGAATAGGAAGTCTTCACAGGATTTCAGGGGTGATGGTATATGGCGACCTCATGATAGTATCATATGATAGTATCAAAGATATTGATTCCCTTTGGTTACATATGTGCTTTAGTCAATCAGAGGTCATGAATAGAGGCTCATGTCGGCCAAGTCTTGACATGCTCCGATTTTTCAGGGAAGGGACCGAATAGTTTGTCAAACCGTTCAGGGAGGGGATCTCGGATGGAGATGGATTCACCCGTGAACGGATGCATGAAGGTAAGGGAGAAGGCATGTAAATACAGCCCCTTTCCTTTCAGGAACAGATCTTCCCGTCCATAGGTCTGATCACCCAGGATGGGATGGCCGATACCGGTCAGGTGCCGGCGTAACTGATGCCGTCGCCCGGACCGGGGCCGGAGCCGGACCAGGTTGAGCGTGCCAAATCGGGATGATGGCACCGCATCCAGTACCTCATATTCAGTTTGCGCCTCCTTTTCATCCAACTCGGCAGTGATCCCCCCCTTTGCGGGCATCTCTCCGATCGTCACGGCGAAATAGATCTTTTCCATCTGCTGGTCTTCAAACATCGCATTCAAGGCGCGGATGCTGCTTCTCGTTTTTCCGGCCAGGACGATGCCCGTGGTAGGATAGTCCAGTCGGTGGACGGGCTGAGGTTGGGTCGCATCCGCAAGCGGACTGGGTCTCAGTGATTGGGGTAGGGCATGGGCGATGGTCTTGAATCGGTTGCCACTGACCTCGATACCGCCGGGCTTGTGGATGGCCGCCAGGTGATCATCTTCGAATAGGACCTGGAGCGGAAAGTTCAATAGTTTTTTGGGAAGGACCTCATCGGGTATGGAGATCTGTATCCGCTCCCCTCCACGGATATAGGTAGCAGTGGTGGCCAGGACATCATCCACGGTGACGAACTGCTTCTTGAGGACCTTCTTCCAGGCAGACCGCGTGGCTGCTGCCGAAAAGAGTCCGACACCGTATTCCTGGAGGCGTACAGGTTCAGGTTGAGGAGGAGCGATATGGGATTCGGTCAGGGAGATAGCGGAGCAATTCGAATTCAGGAATAGTCGGGTGGATGATGTCTTCTGTCCGGGTCTGAGATGTATTTTGCTTTGCGGGGTGGTAGGAGGCATCGAAATCGATCAAAAGGTAAAACATTCCCAATGGTTGGCAAAGTAGCTGGGACAGGTGGCCTATCAGATAGAGACTTTGTTGTGCGGGTGAACAACCGGCTCACCTGCGGATCTGCCAGGTAAGAACTCCCGGGTGCTTCTGTCGGCTTGCATCCCGGAGGAGTCCGGCATCAGTATTCGTCAAAATCCTTGATCACGAAACTGTGTTTTCCTTGCTCAGGTAACAGGAGGGACCGCAGATAGTAGCGATGAAAAAAGCCGTTCAGGACCACGATCCGTTTTCCTTTATACAGATCCACATATTGGAGGATATGCTGGGCCATGGTCCGATTGCGCAGGTGCCAGAATGCTGAGGCCCGCTTGTATCCTTCCGCATAGCTGATGCTGTCCCCGGCCGGTTTGACAAAAAAGGTGGACGAGAACAGGGGCTCATCCTGGATGATCCGCAGGACATCGTCATATTGAGATTGCTGGCGTTGTTGGGCTATGCTGTCTGTTCCCGGGTTGTTGAATCCGGCTGCGCCGGTCATCGCACAGGAATCCAGTGATGCGCTCAGGCGCAGAAATCGGGCATAGACGTTCTGTGCCGAGGTATCCAGTCGATTCGCCTGATAGAGGCTGTCCAGGAGCTGAAGGGCCAGGCCATCGGTCGGTCGGGATCCGATCCTTCGCCGATAGTCGTTCCTCCCGGAAAAGTCATAGGGTCGTACATCGATGTCATGGCTGTCGATATAGCGGGTGGTCGCTACATTTTCATTGCTGTACCAGGATTTCTTGAATCGAAAATCTGCCGTAAAAAAGGAGGAGTCCACCTCGAATAGGATGAGGTGAGGCTGGATGCTGTTCAGGATAGTATACAGGCTGTCGGCATTAAAATGCTTAACTGGTTGGTGAACTGTACCGAGCAGGACCAGTTCGGTCTTCTGCTGTGAACAGGATATGTACAAGCTGCAGATCAGGATGATGCCGAGAATTCTGATCATGGGGTTGGATCGGTATCAATATGTCGCATGATTTAGATTGTTCAGATCTCGTAATAATCTACCTGTACTCAGATCGTGTAAGGTTTTTTGATACATAGCTGAGGAATCAGTCTTATTCAGTAATAAGTTTGAAGCTATGAATCCATATGCCAAAGAACCTTTCGCTCCAACTCCAGACATGCCTCCTACCAGAACGAAAGTAGAATCTACTTCCATATTATTTGTAATTGTATTAGTGACATACGGTATCTCTGATTCAGTTAAAGAGTAAACACAAGAGTAACCTCTGATAAATTGTAAGTCTTCATCTTGTACAGGTAGATCAAGCATCCTTAGATAATTCAACGTATTTTCTTTGCTCCATTCAATCTCTTGCATATCTAATTCTTGTTTCCAAACCTCGTCCAGGTCATGAATATCAGTTCTTAAGAAATGTCCGCCGACTTTCAGAATCGGCACTCCGTTTTCGTCATAATTCTCAATCATTGAATAAAAAATGTCTGAATTGATGTCTGCGACTGGATAGGATTGTTTAATTCTGTCTTTTTGTTCATTCGAAAGACTGTTATAAATAGCTGGATCAATTTTCAAAAAGGCAAGAAACAGGCGTTTAGGAGTGATGAGTCGTTTAAAATGAGGGGCAATCATTTCTACCAACGCCCCATTATAGGGTCCCGCAGCAGCGACCATTTTTTTGCTCAATATTGTTCTCCGTTTCCCCGTTTTGGTATTTTCAATCTGAATCTCGTAGAGAGTATTCACCTTTTTCAAACTGATGACCTTCTCGTTATACAAAATTGTACTTCCAGCATATACCATACCCATGTGGAGCTTCGAAATCAGGGCCTTGGGATTGAGTGTACCTGAATATTCTTTGTACTCCCTTATTATCATGACTGAATCAGGGATTTCCATGCCGAAAAGCATTCGTGCATGTTCCCTGTCTGGAGCATATTCATATTGATCTTCTTGGTCTTCTAGTAAAAGATTCACCTCTTCTTCCTGGGATTTATAACGAATGTAGGTCACAGGTGAAGTTCTATAAATATCATCCATTGAGTGTCGCTTGCCATTTTCAGATTCATTCAAATACACGATTAATCCTTTCGTTTCAGCTATGGACATCTGTTGGAGATAGGAAAAGATATCATGTTTAGGCCCCAGGCTTCTTGAAATTCTGGCTTCACCAAAACTTGAGCCAAAGGTGTAAATAGAATCTTGTTGTTCAAGCAGCAAGACTTTTTGTCCGTTTTTTGACAATTCCCACCCGGTTGAACTTCCCATCAATCCACCTCCGATGATGACGACATTTTCAATTCTAGTGGAATTTTCACAAGAGATAACACTGAATAATAGAATGGTGATGCTTATAAAGCGACTCATGGTTGTTCTTTATTGATGCAAACGGGTATGCCGCACCAGTTTTGCATGGAAAAGAGATATGGTTTGTGGCCCATGCTTATCAGTATAGGCAATCTATTCATCTTTGAAGAATGTATGTGTAAACTTCCCCAAAAACAGGACAGATCAAAAGTTGAATAACTTAGACCTGTCAAACTATGAAGAAGAGCAGATTTACCGAAGCCCGGATAGTGTCGATACTCAAGGAGTACGAAGCGGGCAAGGATGTGAAGAGCATCTCACGCGAACATGGTATCACCCCAGCTACTTTCTACAACTGGAAGAAGAAGTACGGGGGGATGGATGCAGAGCAACTCAAAGAGTTAAAGGCACTCAGAGAGGAGAACAGCCGGCTCAAACGGATGTATGCCGATTTGAGTTTGGATAACGTGATGCTGAAAGACATCCTGACAAAAAAGTTCTAAGGCCTTCTGAGAAGCGCGACAGAGCCGAGTACATGGTGGAGGAGTATGATGTGAGTGTAAAACGGAGCTGCAGCCTTGTATCGCTTTCCAGGAGCATGTGGTACTACAAGAGCCAAAAGGATGATGGAGAGTTGATCACCAAGCTCAATGAGTTGGTGGATCGGTATCCTACCCGAGGCTTTGACCAGTATTACAAACATATCCGCTCAGAGGGCCTGCAGTGGAATCGGAAGCGAGTGCTTCGGGTGTATCGATTGATGATGCTGCACATGCGCCGTAAGCGCAAAAGAAGGCGTATACCAGCACGAGTAAAGGTACCATTGCATGTACCTCAGAAAATGAACCAGACGTGGTCTATGGATTTCATGTGTGACTCACTCGAGAGTGGACGTCGCTTTAGAGTGTTGAATATCATTGATGACCACAATCGAGGAGCACTGGTTATTGAGCCAGGCTTTTCACTACCAGCAGAGCGGGTTGTAGAGCATCTGGAACGCGCCATTGAACTGAATGGAAAACCGAAGACAATCAGGGTAGACAATGGCCCAGAGTTTATATCAGAAGTCTTCCAGGACTATTGTGAAAAGAGACAAATAGAGATCCAGTATATCCAACCCGGAAGACCAATGCAGAATGGATACATCGAACGATTTAACCGAACATTCCGAGAAGATGTCTTGGATGCATGGCTGTTCTCCAATATCCGAGATGCGGCAGAAAGGTTCGATGAATGGAAAATGAGGTATAACAATGAGCACTTACATGGTTCGCTGGAGGACTTGAGTCCGAACGAATTTGCGAGCCTTAATCCTGGGGCTAGCCCCAGGATTAAGAACCTGGAATTAGAAGAAACTTGTATAAATTAACCCTGTCCTAAAATGGGTAAGGCTACATATGGATAGAGCTTGCGAAGCAGGCAGGTCCATTAATTTAATTGATCCCACCCCTTGATTTCCTTGTAGGGATTTTCAAAAAAATCGTTTACAGTTTTATTGAACAGGTCTCTATAATTTATTAGAGTTGAATGCCCCGAATTAGGCAAAATCCATAAATTGGATTTTGGAATATGTTCAGAAATTAGTAGAGAATGTTTGGGCAATATGACGTCACTGTCACCACTAATGACAAGAACAGGGCATTGGATTTTATTCAAATCCTGGGGTGAAATTCCTGGCTCTTGATTGATTAAATTCCATACTTTGATGGTATTCTTGACTTCGGGTGTTTGTATCAATTGACGCAAAGAATCTATCGCCATATTTGGTGCTTCTAACAAGTCAGATTGGAAGGCTCTCTCATCTATCCAGATATTAGCACCGGTAATGGCCAGTTTGTTTACTTTTTCTGGATGATGAATAGACAATAGTAATCCTATATTTCCGCCATCGCTCCAGCCAATAATATTGCAGGAATCTATTTTTAAATAGTCGAGCAATGCATTAATATCTTCAGACATCATCCTGTAACTCAAGGAGTCAGTCAGATCAACAGATTTTCCATGTGCTCTACTATCGACAATGATAACCTGATTGTTCCGGGCAAAGTACGGTATTTGCCCGGTAAAATTATTTCCTGAACCATCGTTGCCATGAATGAGTAGCAACGGCTCACCCTTTCCGTAGATTTCATAATACATTCTGAAACCCCTTATTTCTGCATATCTCCCAGATTCGACATTATTTCCATAATGACTGCCTTCAAATACAGGAGGATATTGAGCATATGCAGAGCCAGATAACACTAGTGCTATGTAGACGAATGTAAGTTTAAGTTTCATGTTCTCTTATTTCTGGTTCTTCAATATGTATTGATGCTAACGGTTCGTATATGCGTAGTGCGACCGCTTAGGGAGCATTATCGCATATACATTGTGTGTGCCTTGAATGGCCAACTTCCCACTAAATATAGCTAGTTGCTGGGAAGTAAGGAAGCTCAAAGGAGCTTTCATTAGCTAGAGAGTGAAAGTCTCTTG
>JAUIEA010000020.1 GCA_030429045.1 Bacteroidia bacterium
TCATTGACGATGTAACCTTCATGGATATGTACAACTACAATTCGGAGGTTTGTGTCAGCTTTGACCAGGGTGCTGACTTCTGCGATCTACCGGCAGGAAAAGGCACGTTTGTCGAGCATAGCACGACTGGAATTGATGATGAACCGACCCTCGAAGGTGTCCGGGTCTATCCAAATCCGGCCAGCGAAGGATTGTACGTCACCATTGACCGGGGCACCCCAGCCGATTATCAGATCACACTGACCAGTCTGGAAGGCAAAGCGCTCTGGACCCAATCACTCACTGGCACGACCTACCAGACCATCCAGATCCCCCTGCAGACCACCACCATGGGACTGTATGTGATCAAGATCCAGTCTGCAGAAGGTGTATTTGTTGAAAAAGTAGTGGTGAAGCCCTAACGCTTCTTCACCTGAATGATAAAAGCCGGAGCCGCAATGCAGCTCCGGCTTTTTTATATCTCCATACCATTTGGGCACCCACTAGGTACTCTCATGGTAAGTCCCCCTGTTAAGGTGATGTTGACCCCCATCGAAGTTCCTGCCTCCAAGTCTAAAAAAAACCAAAAAGTTGAGGCAAATCACAGGCGATTCGCTTTACGAATACCTGTCCACCGATAGAGGAACCTCATTTAGGAATTTATCTGGATTAGCCCGACAATGTCCTGGATTCTCCTTTATTCCTTTACTCCTCCACTCCTTAACCCCAAACAATCCGTGCAATTCCCGTAAGCCAGGAAATGTGGATTCAGGAGATCCGGTTTATTGTACTGCATCTGTTTTCCTGTCTCGGCATTGAGCATGATCCCTCCGGCTTCGACGAGGATGACATCTGCAGCAGCCGTATCCCATTCCATGGTGGGTGCAAAGCGGGGATAGATATCGGCTTCTCCCCTGGCCAGGAGGATGATCTTCAATGAGGAACCAGAAGACCGGATCACCGGTTGGTGGAATGCTGACATAAATGCTTCGGTTCGGGCATCACGATGGGAACGGGAGGCGACCAGGCGAAGGCCTGTATCACGTCGTGAGAACGAGTGTGCAGAAAGCCGGACGGGCGATTTCAAATCACCGGACCAGGCGCCTTGCCCATCAACGGCCCAGTACATGGCGCTTGAGACAGGTACGGCCACCACACCCAGAACGGGGCGGCCCCCGGAAAGGAGGGCGATGTTGACTGTGAATTCACCGTTTTTTTTGACAAATTCCTTCGTTCCATCCAGGGGGTCAACCATCCAGCACAGCGGGAAATCCTTCCGCTGTAGATAGGGCACCTGCCTGTTTTCCTCGGAGAGAAACGGAATATCCGCAAACGCCTGCTGGAGTGTTTTCTGGATAATGGCATTGGCTCGCAGGTCTGCCTGGGTCAGAGGGGAATCGTCCGATTTGGTGATCACCTCTTCAATCGAAAAGGTATCATAGACCTTCAGAATCTCCGCCGAGGCCAGGCGGGCAGCAGTGAGACAAGTCTCCAGATATTGTTGAACGTCTACCATGCCGCAAAGGTATAGGAAAAGAAAAGGCTCTTCAATGTGATCATTGAAGAGCCCTCCCTATCAGCAGTATTCAGCTTATGAATTCACGCCCTGGAGAGTCGCAGTTGGTGCAGCATCCAGAATTTCCTGGCTGGCCTGATCTGCGTAGGCCGCAAAATTCTTTGTGAACTGACCGGCCAACTTGTGCGCCACGCGATCATAGTCGCTCTTATCTGCCCAGGTATTCCTTGGATTCAGTACTTCTGTAGGTACTCCTTGAACGGCTTCCGGATAGTGCAATCCAAAGATCGGGTCGACCTGGAAATTGGCATTGTCCAGCTCACCCTGCATGGCCGCCCGGATCATCGCCCGGGTGTACTTGAGGCTCATTCGATTGCCAACGCCATATGCTCCACCGGTCCAGCCGGTATTGACCAGCCAGACGCTCACCTCATGTTCCTGCATTCGTTTGCCCAGCATCTCAGCATATTGGGTCGGATGAAGGGGCAGGAATGGCGCACCGAAGCAGGCAGAGAACGTCGTCTGGGGTTCCACGACCCCTTCTTCCGTACCAGCTACCTTGGCAGTGTATCCGGAAATGAAGTGATACATGGCCTGTCCTGGTGTCAATCGGGACAATGGAGGCAAGACCCCATAGGCATCACAGGTGAGGAAGAAAATATGCTTTGGATGTCCACCACGCGAAGGAGTACGTGCATTGGCAATATGATCGATCGGGTAGGACACCCGGGTATTTTCAGTGATGGACTTATCCTCAAAATCCGGTTCGCGCGTTCCGGGCTTGAAGACAATGTTCTCCAGGATGGCCCGATGCTTGATCGCCCGGAAGATATCCGGCTCCTTTTCTTCCGACAGTCCGATACATTTGGCATAGCAACCGCCTTCAAAGTTGAAGACGCCATCTGCACACCAGGCATGTTCATCATCGCCGATCAATTCCCGCTCAGGGTCGGCAGAAAGGGTGGTTTTGCCTGTGCCAGACAAACCGAAGAAAACAGCGGTATCTCCCTCTGCTCCGATATTGGCGGAGCAGTGCATGCTCAACACCTTCCGCTCTTGTGGAAGGATATAGTTCAGGACAGAAAAGATGCCTTTCTTGATCTCACCGGTATAGCCTGTGCCGCCCACCAGAATCGTCTTTTTGGCAAAGTGGATAATGGCGAAATTCGGTGAAGGAACGCCATCCGTTGCCGGATCGGCCTGCAGGCCCGGTACATTGAGGACCAGCCACTCCGGATCAAAATTGGAGAGCTCCTCCCAGGATGGTCGAAGGAACATATTGGATGCAAACTGGTTGCTCCAGGGATATTCTGTAATGACCCGGATATTCAACCGATATTCCGGATGATCGCAAGCGATCGCATCGCGAACGAAAATATCCTTCCCTTTCAGGTAAGCAGTCGCCTTGGAATAGAGTTGATCAAAGATCTTGCCTTCGATCGGAAAGTTGAACTTGCCTGTCCAATCTACTGTGTCTGCGGTGTAGGCATCCTTGACAATGAAGCGATCCTTGGGCGCACGGCCGGTAAAGCGACCAGTGGATACAACCAGTGCACCCTTGTCACTCAACTCACCCATCCCTCTCTTGAGCGTCTCTTCGACAAGTTCCTCGGGGGTCAGATTCCAATAAGCTGTTTGATAGCCAGATAATCCGATAGCTTCCAGTGTCGCAGCATGCGGGCGACGGCCAACTACGTTCTCGATCATGTTGATTAGTTTAGATCAGCTCCAGTTGTAACGTGGAAGCCAATGGAGAATTTTGTTGAATAGGGGTACAAATTTACGTTGAGCAGTTCTAAAAACCCCTGAATCTGGCGATTCGTTTAGGATTTCTGAAAAAATAATTTGGGGACTTCCATTCGGTGATACGGCACTATCCCCAGTAGCTATGGGCCATCACGACCTCCAGGATGGACTATATGGTGACGAGAAATATATGTCCCGCCCGTCAAAAACGTCCGATTGACCTCCCGGTTTCCCGTCCAACGAAAGTCCCTGAAGGAGGATGTCTTGTTCAGGGGTGCCATCCATCGAAAATCCCCTACCTTTGTGGTGTATTACGGACAGAAAACACAGACTATGGCACAGGTTGATCTGATCATGCCCAAAATGGGCGAAAGCATCATAGAAGCCACCATTCTGCGCTGGTTGAAAAAGCCAGGTGACCAGGTGGAGGTGGATGAAACCATTCTGGAGATCGCTACGGACAAGGTTGACTCTGAGGTGCCATCCCCGGTAGCCGGGACACTGGGGGAATGCCTCTTCCAGGAAAATGACGTTGTCCCTGTCGGACAAACCATCGCCACCATCCTGACCGGAGATTCTGTAGCAGAGGCAAAACCCAGCCCTGCCGTCGCCTCCGCTAACGGAAATGGGCAGGCCAGCCCTGCAACACCTGCACCTGCACCGACTCCTGCTCCCGCTGTTGCCGCAGTTCCTGCTTCCTCACCCGCTCCAGCTGTAGTGGCAGATATCCCCCGGACCTCCACGGAAGGACGGTTTTACTCTCCTCTGGTCCGGACCATCGCACAGAAAGAACAGATCTCGACTGCCGAGCTCGACCAAATCCAGGGCAGTGGCCTGGGAGGCCGGGTAACCAAATCGGATATCCTGCATTATCTGGAGAATCGGGGAGCCCCGACCGCTGCTCCGGCACCTCGACAGGAAGCAGCACCTGCTGCAACTGCACAACCAGCCGCTGCCACCCAGCCTGCTCCTGCAGCTCCGACCCCCAGCGGCAATGTGGAGATCATTGAGATGGACCGCATGCGCAAGCTGATCGCTGACCACATGGTGATGTCCAAACAGACCTCACCTCACGTTACCTCCTTTGTCGAAGTAGACGTGACCAACCTGGTCAACTGGCGGAATCGGATCAAAAATGCATTCCAGGAGAAATACGGTGAGAAGATCACCTTCACACCTGTCTTTATAGAAGCCGTAGTCAAGGCGATCGGCGACTTCCCCATGGTCAATATCTCCCTTCAGGGAACATCGATCATCCGGAAAAAGGACATTAATATCGGTATGGCCGCGGCCCTGCCCAGTGGCAACCTGATCGTGCCGGTGATCAAGCAGGCCGATTACCTCAATCTGGTGGGACTGACCAAGACCGTGAACGACCTGGCCAACCGTGCCCGGCAGAACAAGCTGAAACCGGAGGAGATCCAGGATGGCACCTTTACCCTCACCAATGTGGGTACCTTCGGCAACGTCATGGGCACACCGATCATCAACCAGCCCCAGGTTGCCATCATGGCCACCGGAGCGATCCGCAAGAAACCGGCAGTGGTTGAAACCGCTTATGGCGATATGATCGCCATTCGTCACCAGATGTACCTGTCCCTGTCATACGACCATCGGGTGGTCGATGGTGCGCTGGGTGGATCCTTCCTGCGCAAGGTGGGCGACTACCTGGAGGCGTTTGATCCGAATCGGGAAATCTGATGGAACGTTCTTAATCAAAAAAAGCCCCTGTCCATGGACAGGGGCTTTTTTTGTCCATCAGCATGTCATCCTATTTCTGGAACGATCGTAAAGCCTCATCCACTTTCGGAAATTGAAATTCAAATCCAGCCTTCAAAGCCTTCTCCGCACTGACCCTCGCCCCTGTTAGCACAGTATCGCTCATCTCGCCCAAAACATCTGCTTTAAATGTGCAGGAACATCAATTGTCAGCATCAGGATTCACAGGATTGCAGGATGAACAGGATGTAAAGTCAGAGAGCATTGTAGCTGTCTGAGGAGTGATCTATAATGAACTGCCTTTCTGATTGTAATTTGGATTATAGATTTTCTTGAACTGAAGACTCCTGGAACCAAAATTGATCAGAAGACCTATGGCTTTGTCATAGGCTACCACATAATTTTTGGCTTGTGCCAAATGAACATCTTCCAGAGCGATCACAGCTTTTAACTCAACTATGATCTCATCTTCTACCACGAAATCCGCACGCCGAGTACCCACAGGTAGACCTTTGTAAAAAATGTCGTGCTCCACTTCACGAACAAAATGTATTCCAGCTGATGTCAACTCAATAGCCAAACACCTTTGATAAATAACTTCCTGGAATCCATTTCCTAGAGTGTTGTGGACCTTCATGGCGCATCCATTCACTTTGTAGGTAAGCTCATCCAAATCTTCCTGATCCATTATTCCTGGGAATATCTCGGTCAATAAATTTCTATTTCAGACAAACAAAATAATCATTTCCTGAATATTCCGTTCACTGTCCGGATAAGGATTTACAAGATTATAAGATGACCCGGATGAGGTAGTCTATCAGACTTGGGCAACTTCCAAGAGAAAATTGACTACAAATCATTGGTCCCGTTCACACCAGATCGCCCAATAACACTTACTTGTATCTTGATCATAAGGAAATCCTGAAAATCCTCAAATCCTCAAAATCCTGATTCCGACAATTGACGTATCACCCCTCGTGATCCATATTTTCTGACGGAGGTAGATGAAAAAAGCGGAAACATGTCAATTCTGGGTTGCCGTATTCTTTGACCACCTCAACCAGCTTGAAACAATTTACCTGGACTTCAACTCCAACAACGCCTCCTCCAGGTCCGAATACTGGAATTCATACCCAGCCTTCAAAGCCTTCTCCGCACTGACCCTCGCCCCTGTCAGCACAGTATCACTCATCTCGCCCAGAAGCAGGTGCAGTGCCGGAGCAGGGACCGGTGTCACCATCCAACCACCAAAGATATTCTTCAGGGACAGGGCCATCTGTTTGCTGGTCACCGGCTCCGGTGCTACCCCGTTCCAGATTCCCGCTTTCTGGTCCTGGAGGATCCAGGTCATCAAACGGCAAAGATCTCCGATATGGATCCAGGGCACGTATTGCCGGCCATTTCCAAAATAACTGGCCACACCCACCTTGAGGGGCATCATCAGTTTGGGTAATGCGCCGCCTTTCTTACTGAGAACGATCCCGATACGCAAAACAGCAAGGGGGTGACCTGCATCCTTGAGGGACATGCTCGCCTTTTCCCATGCTTGTGTGGTAGTTGCCAGGAAGCCCCTTCCTGTTGGGGCTTCTTCATTCACCCACTCTTCACCCCGATCACCGTAAAACCCGGTCGCAGATGCCGCCAGGATCATGGCAGGTTTTGTGCCCGTTTCGTCAAGCGCCTTGAGAATCGTCCGGACACTGGCTTCACGACTGGAGACGATCAGCCGCTTGCGTCTCTCCGTCCAGCGTTCATCTGCGATCCCGGCTCCAGCGAGATTGATGATATAGTCTACACCTTCAAATGCCGCAGGGTCATAATACCCCGAAACCGGATCCCAGGCATACTTCCTGACCTGACCCACCCGGCCTGGACTGCGGCTCAGTAACCGAACCTCATCGAACAGGTGCCCCTCCGATTTCATCCATTGCCTCCCGATCAATCCTGTACCACCTGCCAACAATACTGTCCCCATCTTCCAGTTATTTGAATACCAAACCACGTGGCCATCGGAATGTTCGCGATCCACGCCTGGTTCTGTGACATAGAATTTCTGCTATTTTTATGATCATATCTCCTGCCCATGACCTATCGATCTCCACTTTACTGTTTACTGTTCATTTTCTTCCTGATATCGGGTTGTGCAGATGAGCCGGTGGCCCCGAAGGCCTTTGTCGAGATCCGAACCCGCCTGACTGCCGATCCCGATCGGATCAACCCCATGATCTCCTCCAGCGGATACGCCACTGAAGTCTATAAACTGATCCACCTCCCCTTGCTGGAATACCATCCCATCACCCTGGAGCTGGAACCGATCATCGCAGCTGGCCTGCCTGTAGAAACCCCCATTGATACAGGCATTCTGGCTGGCGGTATGGCCTATACCTACGAGATCCGCCCCGAAGCCACCTGGGATGACGGCACCCCGATCACGGGACATGACTACATGTTCACATTGAAAGCCGCCTTTAATCCACTGGTGAAGGCCAATGCCTGGAGAGGGTCGCTCTCCTTTATCCATGATGTGATCATCGAACCTGACAATCCACGTCGATTTGTGGTATTGACAACCGAACGCTACTTTCTGGGAATGCCCGCGACCGGGAATTTCAACCTCTATCCAGCTCATATCTATGACCCCCACGGCTTGATGACGGACATCCCGCTTTCTGCCCTGACCCATACTGAGTCAGCCGAGACATTGGCCAATACAGATCCACGGCTGGCTGAATTTGCAGCGATGTTCACCTCGGATGCCTATTCCAGAGACACCACCTTTGTACAGGGAGCCGGGCCCTATCGCCTGGTTCGCTGGGAGACCGGGCAGGAGATCGTGCTCGAACGAAAATCATCATGGTGGGGTGATCTGATCACGACGGGCGGAGACCAGTTTACTGCCCTCCCGGATCGGATCCGCTACAAGATCATCGCTGACGAACAGGCGGCTTTGACCCTGCTACACGATGGGGGACTGGATGTTGTCGGTGAATTGACTCCCGCAGCGTTTCATGACCTGCAGGCCGACACCCTGGATAAAAGTGGGTTTGACACCTACCTGCCCGTTTACATGCAGTATTATTTCATCGCGCTGAACAATCACAATCCAAAGCTGTCCGATCCGAACGTTCGCCGGGCATTGGCACATTGCATGGATCTTGACCTGGGCATTCAAAGTGTATTGGAGGGGTTGGGCGAACGGATCATCGGCCCCTTTCATCCCAGTAAAGCCTATTATAATCGCAATATCAAACCCGTGCCCTTTGATCCCGAAAAAGCCCGACAGCTCCTGACAAGTGCCGGATGGACGGACACCAATGGCAATGGAACAGTTGACAAGATGATCGAAGGCCGAGTGGTCGAAATGCAACTCACCATGCTGTTGGCTGCAGGCAGTGAGCTGGGGCGAAATCTGGGATTACTCCTCCAACAGGGAGCCCGACAGGCTGGGATCGAAATCACCCTCGAAACCAAGGACTTCAAACTCATCCTCGGGGATATGGGAAGAGGTCAATATGACCTGACTGCTCTGCGCAATCGCAAACCACCTACAGATGATGACCCCTACCAAAACTGGCATTCCGATTCGGATATTCCCGGTGGTAGCAACCGCATAGGGTATAACAGCACTGTTGCTGACAGCCTGATCCTCGCCATTCGCAACGCTCCGGACCAAAAGACCAGGTACAGGTTATACCAGACCTTCCAGGAGGTGATCGCTGCGGACCAACCGGTCATCTTCCTCTACGCACCGAAAGAACCCGTCATCAGCCGCAAAGCCGTTAAGGGACTGGTCCCTTCACCATTGCGGCCCGGCTATTACCTGCCTTTCCTCACCCTGCAGACGTAAAGGCCTGTATCCGGCGATACTATGAATCCCTATTTCCGAAAACGACTGGTCCTGCTCCTGCCCACCTTGATCCTGGTGTCTCTTCTGGCATTCTGGCTCCAGGAAGCCGCCCCGGGTGACCCGATAGCGCAAGTCCTTCAGGATGAGGACCCGGACGCCGCAATGCCCCTGCGGGACCTGCGCGTCTATCAGGCTGCCTACAAACGAGCAGCCCGGGAACTGGGAATGGACCGACCCGCTTTCTACTGGAGCCTGACTCCCCTATCCATGCCGGATACACTCTTCCGCATCCTTCCCCTTTCCCGGCGCGAGGCGTTTTCAACCTGGTGCCGCCAAACCGGCTCCCCAGCCCTGACCCAGCAATGGTATGATCGCCTGACAGCGTACCAGGAGGCCATCCTCGCCCTGGATCCAGCCGGCAAGGACCAGGAGCTGTACTCTCTGCGGACCAGACTGGCACGCATCCCCCTGATAACCGATCCGGAAGAGGTGAGAAAGGCCCTGGCCGCCCTGCCGGATTCACTTCATGGGTCCAAAAAAGAGGCCGCCATCCAGGCCATTCCCACCCGTCCTGCCGGTCTGGTCATTCAAAACTGGTGGCCCCGGTTCCAATGGCACGGGTCGAACAACCGATATCACCGCTGGATGGCCTCCATTTTTGGCGGGACACCGTATCTGTCCAGAACGGATGGACAACCCGTATGGCGGAAAATCGGACAGGCTGCCCGTTGGACCCTGTGGATGAATGGTTTCGCCATCCTGTTTGCCTATGGCCTCAGCATACCCCTGGGTGTCTGGATGGCCCGACATGCCGGATCGGGTAAGGATCAGTGGACCACATTCCTGTTGTATGCCATGTATTCCATTCCCGGCTTCTGGCTGGGCACCCTGCTTCTGGTCTTTCTGACCACCCCGGTTTACGGGATGGACCTGTTTCCATCCATCGGCCTGGGCGATATTCCCCAAGGGGCCTCCTGGTGGCAGACCCTCAGCATTCGAACCAGTCATTTATTCCTGCCCATTTTCTGTCTGACCTATGGATCCCTGGCATATCTGACCCGTCAGGTCCGGAATGCCATGGTACACGAGCTCAAACAGGACTATGTCCGGGCTGCCTGGGCAAAAGGGTTGAACCAGAAGCAGGTGATCTGGCGGCATGCCTTTCGCAATGCCCTGTTCCCCCTGATCACCCTGTTTGGTGCAGTCTTACCAGCTGCCATTGCAGGATCCGTTGCCATAGAAGTGATCTTCAATATTCCGGGCATGGGGCGACTGACGTACACGTCTATTCTGGCTCAGGATTGGCCCGTGGTCTACGGCGTACTATTCCTGGCGGCCATCCTGACCCTGGCGGGCTCACTGATCGCCGACCTGCTGTATAGCCGGGCTGATCCGCGAGTGCGTTGGAAGCAGGATTGAAATTGGTTGATCATCCGGTCCTTGTCTGCCCCAAGATATGGGAGGTGTATCCTACCTTTATGCCATGCGTGTAACAGTAGCCATGATCGCCCAATTGGTCCAAGGAGATATAGAAGGCGACCCCCACGTCGAAATTATGGGTCCGGCACCCATCGAGGACGGGACCCCCGGAACCATATCCTTTCTGGCAGATGCGAAATACGAACCATTTGCCTATCGTACGGGCTCCTCAGCCCTCCTGGTCAACCGGAGCTTCATCCCCCAGAAACCCATCCAGGCTACACTGATCCGGGTGGACAATGTGCGGATGGCTGTCGCATCCCTGCTCAAGCAGTTCGATCAAAGCAAGAAAGGATCCGGCACCATCGCTGAACAGGCCTATGTCGATCCGACAGCATCCATCGCTCCAGCTGTCAGTATCGGACGCTTCACCGTAGTAGAGGCTCAGGCCGAGATCGGAGAAGGGTCGATCATTCACGATCAGGTGTCCATTGGCAAGGGCGTGCGGATCGGTAAGAACTGCGTCCTCTTTCCCGGAGTCCGGATCTATCCGGGTTGCCAGATCGGAGATGACTGTATGCTCCACAGCAATGCCGTCATCGGATCAGATGGTTTTGGCTTCGCCCCAAAGGAAGATGGAAGCTATGACAAGGTGCCACAACTGGGCAATGTCATCCTGGAAAACCATGTGGAGATCGGCGCCAACTGTGTGATCGACCGGGCCACCATGGGATCTACCGTGATCGAAACCGGGGTGAAGCTGGACAACCTGATCCAGATCGCACATAATGTCCGCATCGGAGCGCATACGGTCATTGCCGCCCAGGCGGGAATCGCTGGCAGCACGCATATTGGGGCCCATAGTCAGATCGGTGGACAGGTGGGGATCGTCGGGCACATCCAGATCGCTGAAGGAACCAGGATCCAGGCGCAAAGTGGTGTAGCAGGGGCCATCAAAGAAAAAGGACAGGCCGTTTATGGATCCCCTGCCATCCCCTATGGCAATTATGTCCGCTCCTATGCCGTATTCAAGATCCTTCCGGAACTGGAAAAGCGGGTCCGCAAGCTGGAAAAGAAAGCGGAGGAGTGAAGAAGTGGAGGAGGTTATGAGTTAAGGCGTTCTTGAGTTATTTCGAAAGTCAAGAGATCTGCTGGAATTCTGCATTGACATACTGCCCAGAAACCTCGGAGCGAATCACAAATCGGGTTGGCCCCTTTACCCACTACCTTTTACCCTTTACCTGCCTGAACGGAATACGGATTTGACATCCACACGGATCTTGCGAATGGTGAAAAGTGATTTTCGAATGGCTTCTTCCAACTTTTCCTCCGAGGCAAGGGTAAGAAAAAATCGGCCCCGAAATCATCATTCCGGGGCCGATTAAATTTCGCGGGCATCATTGGTTCAATGCCTAATCATCATCGCCGGAATGTTCCTCATAAGCGGCGATAAGCTCCCGTTGTACCTCTTGAGGTACGGGTGCATACTCATAAAATTCACGAGAATGCTTTGCTCGACCATGCGTCAATGAACGCAGGGTAGAGGAATATTGGTAGAGTTCTGCGATAGGCACATGCGCCATGATCTTCTGGTAATGACCTTCTGCATCCATACCCATGATCATCGCTCTTCTGGTCTGCAGGTCACCCATGATCTCACCCATGGATTCCTCCGGGCACAGGACCTCGATCTTATAGATCGGCTCCATCAGCTGCGGGGCAGCGGCCTTGAAGGCTGTTTTAAAGGCCATGGTAGCTGCCGTCTGGAATGCCATGTCATTGGAATCCACGGGGTGCATTTTTCCATCATAGATGCAGACGCGAATATCCCGGCAGGCAGACCCTGTCAATGGACCTTCCGCCATTTTATTCATGACACCCTTTTTGATGGCATTGGAAAAACGTGAATCGATGGCACCTCCGACGATACACCAGAGAAATACCAGCTTACCTCCCCACGGAAGATCCTCTTCATCACGGTTGCGGACAGACAAGTCGGACGGATCAGGCATGCCTTCATGCCAGGCTTCAATCCGCATGTGTACCTCGGCAAATTGACCCGCACCTCCTGTCTGCTTTTTATGCCGATACACTTCATTGGCCACCTTGGTAATGGTCTCCCGATAGGGGATCCGTGGCCGGATGAATTCCAGGTCCAGATCATAAAGTTTCTTGATCCGATACCGCACCAGGTCCAGGTGCAATTGCCCCTGGCCATGCAGGATAAGCTGCTTGAGTTCCATGCTGTGATCCACGATCAGGGTCGGGTCTTCTTCCTGGATCTGATGAAGGGCCTTGGATACTTTTTCTGTATCGCTTTTGTTCGGGGGTTTGACAGCCGTCCTGATCCTGGGTTCGGGATATTGGATCCGTTCAATGGATATATCCGTTCCTTTTGTGTTCAGGGTATCATTGGTATGCGAATCCTTGAGTTTGACGGTTACACCGAGATCGCCGGCGTAGAGCTCATTGACCTGTTCGCGATTTTTTCCTTCTGCGACAAAGATATTTCCAAATCGCTCGTGACTGCTGTTGCGGCTGTTGATCAGTTCATCACTGCTTCGGATAACACCTGAATAGACCTTGAAATAGGAAACGATTCCTACCCGCTGTTCAGACATGGTTTTATAAATGAACAGGGTGGCAGGTCCTTTTGCATCGCAGGGAAGTGTTCCCCCTCCCTCCAGTTTCTTTGGAGGGCGGTCTGCCGGTGAAGGGCAGACATCATTGATAAAGCCCATGATCCGGCCACTTCCCATATTCCGGGTCGCAGATGTACAGAAAACCGGGAATATCTGCTGGTGTGCAATGGCGATGTTCAGACCCTTTGCCAATTCCTCTTCTGACAGGTTCCCATTCTCGAAGAATTGCTCCATCAATGTCTCATCATTTTCAGCAGCTGCTTCCACCAGTACCTGGTGCATGGCCTGAGCGCGCGCCATTTCACTTTCAGGTATTGCCTTTTTTTCAGGCTTCCCGCCATCAGCAGGAAAGACGTACATCACCATGCGAAGGGCATCGATAATGCTGTTGAATGAAGGGCCTGAATTGTAGGGAAACTGGACCGGGATCACCTTGGGTCCAAAACGCTGGATCGCCTGATCCAGGGTCAAATCAAAATCAGCCTTTTCATGATCCATCTGATTGATCACAAAAATGGACGGCGTATCAAATTTCTCGACATACTCCCAGATCAGCTCTGTTCCGACTTCCACGCCGCTGCGTGCATTGAGCATCATGACTGCGGTATCTGCGACCTTGAGTGCACTGACCACCTCTCCGACGAAATCATCAAAGCCAGGGGTATCCAGGATATTGATCTTGGAATCCTTCCAACTCACATGCATGAGGGTGGTAAAGAGTGAATTTCCTCTTTCCTGCTCTATATCTGAGAAATCGGAGACTGTATTATTGTCTTCGATAGTGCCACGGCGATTGATCGCGCCGGCCTCAAATAGCATACACTCATTGAAGAGTGTTTTCCCTGATCCGGAATGTCCGAGCAGGACGACATTCCGGATGTCTTTCGTTTGATAGCTCATAATCCGTTCTCCCTTTTTTGCATCAACAATGATTTTTCGCTTGCTGTAAAGCAGGTATCAAAGTAATGAGAATTTACCGAAGAGCCAAAGACATATGAAGAGGATCATATCGAATGATGATCCTCATCGAAGGCTGCACACACCAATTTGTGGAAGGATCCATTCCCCTCCAGCCCAAGGTGAAGAGGAGATCAAACGCCAGATGGCAACGCGCATTATTGCGGACAGCGGCAGAGTTGTCCCAGCAGGGTCATCGTATCCTGCAAAGGCGTGAAGGTGATCCCATACTCCCGGGTCGCCCGGGTCGTATCAAAGGCCAATACCTCATAGGCCATATCTACTTCACAATCAGACAGGGCCTTTCCACCCAACCATCGGCGCCACCTGTTCCCCCATCTCGCCCTGGTCTTTGACCATGCTTCAGATGGTTCTGGTTGCCTCAGGGCTCTGGCCACTGCAGACTGTACCTCGCGATAGGTATAATTTCCCCCGCTCAGAAGGATGCGCTCACCAGCAGGGCCACGCCGGATGAGCAGGAGAACGGTCTGGACGATGTCGCGGACATCTACAAATCCATGACCTCCGGTAGGATAGCCCTTGCTTCGCTGACAGGCCTGTTGCAGAAAGACCCGGGTAGAACGTCCTTTTCCCTTTGGGTCCAGCACCACGGCGGGCTGGAGGATGGAGAGGCCCATCCCTTCTTCCATGCCCCGCCACATTTCGAGCTCCCCTTCGTATTTGCTGTCCGCATAATACCGGGGAGGCTCCACCGGGACCCGCTGACCACTCTCCCCGATCAGTCCAGCGCTCATATCTCTTCCCAGCACTGCGCTGGAGCTGATATGGATACAGTGTTCCACTCCCGAGAGTAATGCCAGATTGACCAGATGCCCCGTACCGTGCACATTGACCTCTTCCAGGGCCTTTCTATCCTTATCCCGATAAGAGACCAGGCCTGCAGCATGAATGAGGATCTGGACAGACTCCATAAAAGGTTCCAGGGTAAATGGATCTGTAATGTCCCCCTGATACCAGATGACCCCTGCACGCGATTCCGCGTGAGTCATCTCCTGCCTGGACAGGCAGTGGATGGTCGGGTAACCGGCATCTACCAATCCATCCAGCAACCAGGAGCCGATCTGGCCTGTCGCACCGGTCAGGCCTATGACGGGAAGCGTGTTCTTCATCAGGGCCGAAGGTAATTGTTCCCCGGAAGATAGATCGCTCCGCCACAGGCCTCTGCATGCGCGCCCGTCACCGAAGAGATAAAATTGGGCCGCCCCAACCAGCGCCAGAGTCCAGCCAGGGCGATCAAAGCGGATTCCTTGTATTCGATGACCTCCTTCTCCGGGACGACCACCTGCCAATGGACCCGCCGAAGTCCATCAGCCAGACGTTTCATCAACCAGCCATTATGGGCCCCTCCTCCCGTCACCAGCATCTGTCCGGGGGACTGTACCGAACCGGGGGGCACTGCATGCACAATGCTCGCCTTGATCACCTCTACGGCAGTGGCCAACCTGTCGGCTACTGGACCGGAGTCCTTCTGAAATGGATCCACCATGGTCGTTTTCACCACGGTATTGTCCAACGATTTTGGCGGTACCTTTTGCAACCATGGATCCTGTAATGCCTGCTCCAACAATGCCGGCAGGACTGCTCCGGTTCGCGCCAGTTGACCGTCTCGGTCCATGGCCAAACCTGCTTCACCGGCCAATGCATTCAACAATTGATTACAGGCCCAGATATCCCAACCGGTCCAGGAATGTTCACCTTTCAACGTAAGATTGGCTATGCCGCCCAGGTTGAGATAGGCATTGAACCCCGGGAACAGCAGTTGATCGGCCAGTGGTGCCATAGGCGCCCCTTGTCCGCCCAGGGCGATATCCCCATTTCGGAAATCGCAAACCGCAGGTATCCCCGTCAAAGCCGCAACCAGGGAACCATCACCGATCTGGGTGGAAAATCCAGGCGCCGCCTCAGGGTGATGAAATACGGTATGCCCATGGATGGCAACCAGATCCGGTGTCACCAGATGGCGCTGATGAAATTCGCTCAACATACACCCATATAGTTCGCCCAGGCCGGCATGTGCCCGGACCAGATCAAACGCTGAACCCTTGGGAAGGGCCCGAAGTCGCTCCTGCCAGTCCGGAGGATAGGCCATCGTCTCCCGGGCCAGAAAGGTCCAGTGGGGCGGTTGTACCGGATCAGGCGAATGAGAGATCTTCACGGTGGCCAGATCCACACCGTCCAGTGATGATCCCGACATCAATCCAGTGACGATATGATCGGTCATGGCGGGGTCAGGGTCAGGGTGAATCGGGCAACGGCCTCAATCTCTTCCGGGGTCAGGATACCCGCATAAGGAGTCATCAATCCCTTCCCATGGGTGATCTGATCGATCCGGATGTCCAGGGGCAATGCAGAGGTAGTCAGATCTCCGGCTCCGTTCAACCCGCGCCGCCCGTCGGCACCGTGACAGAGCACACAGTGTCGGGTATAGATGGCCTGGCCATCCGGACCGGAAGCTGCCGGTGGTGATTCCGCACACCCCCACAAAACCAGAAGAATGATGAAGGCTGTTGATATGAGTCGGATCCACATGTCGACGAAGATACAGGGCAAGAATGAAACGCGAAGGCGCATAGAGTGGGGAGGAGGTTTTGAGGTTATGAGGTTGTGAGGTTGTGAGGTTGTGAGGAAAATAAAATCTTCTTTGTTGAACCGGATGACCACAGCGGCACCCTTGATCGTTGAAAGGCCATGCGTTTGCATCCACCTCCTCAAGCAAGGATCTTCAACAGGTATCAGACTTTGGTCACGTGCCTGTTTTCTAGTTTTTTTCTTCGTTTGTGGGGTGGATCCCAGGTCCATCAAAAAAACAACCGACTCAAACGGATCTCGTTCATCCAGAAATTGTCCGGACTATCCGGCACCCAGATCACAGCGATAATGGCATCCCCGGCCTGCAGGTTTTCGGGCAATCGAACCTCGTATTCAACCGGCCACCACTGGCCGATCTCCACCAGCCTCGGGATCTGCATGCCATGCCAGATTCCCGGGCCGTCTTTCTGTTGCAATTGAAACACCAGGAGGGCGCAGCTATAGCCCGGAGCGGTGTCTTCACCGACCAGCACCGTAGACTGCAGCTTCAGCCATTGCTCCGACCACTCGCGGGCCAGTGAATCCGTGATGTCGATGCGGATGGTCGGACTGTACTTGTCTTTCCCCTTGACCAGCCAGCCTGGCCTGTTCTGGATCCACTCGGCAGTTCCCGTTGTATCCCGGTCTGCAGCATGCATGGCGATCAGATCGGCATATAGCGCCGGCTGATCCGGGCGATCCGGAATATCAATGAGGCGCATCATGGATTTGTCCGGTTTGATGCGGCCGAATGCCTCCCAGTAGTACGCGGCATTCATCTCATCTGCCTTCAGGATGCCTCGTTCCAATTGCCAGCTCTGAAAGAGGTTCAACATTCCGCAGAGAACCACGAAAGCAGGGATCAGCGAACGCCGCCAGGAGGTGCCCCTCCAGGTGTCCCAGGCGAGCCCCAGGGGCAGGGCCAGGACGGCGTAGGACTGGACCAGGGCACGCATCCCGAACGAACCCGCATACCACCAGATATGCCAGCTGAGCACGATATAGATATTCGCTGCGGTGAACAGTATGATCCCCGGCGCCCAAAGAGGTGTCCTTTTTCGGAGCAGGAACAATCCTGCGAGAGAGAGGATCATCACCGGCGTATAGATCAACCACCCTTTCCGATAACTGAACAGACCGTCGATCAGATGAGGGGCCAGGAGGTCGAATTTGTGGCCATATGCTGCATAGGTATTATAGATCCATTGCCCGGTGGTCCATTTCCACACCATGACCTGAGGTGAAATGACGATCAGGCCGGTGAGGATAGCCAGTGAATAAACCCGGAAATTCGTCTGGACATGCTGGCGAAACCCCGTCCATCCACCTTCATTCATCCAGATCCAGGAGAGAACCAGGATCGTTGCCAGGACCTCTGAAGGACGGCACAGGGCCATGACCGCCAGGCAAGCACCCAGCAGGACGCCCTGGCCCATGGAAGGCCTGGACCCCATGCGTTGCAGAAGCAGCAGCAACCCGCTGTACAAGGCAAAAAGGTAGACATGCGGCATGCCCGGTCCGGAGACAACATAGTGGAACAGGTTGGTGCAAAGGACCAGGATCGCCAGGACGACCCAGGTAGTTGATTCACGGAGATAGCGTGACAGAAACCTGGACAGCCAGATCAATCCCAGGGTCAACCAGAAGAAGGCCGCCAGAATGACCATCCACTCATAGGGCTGGGAGAGCCCATCTGGAGGAAAGCGCGGGTCCAGCTGGGCCCACAGCTCCGCGAGCAGGTAGAAAGGTACCCACAGAATGGCCAGGCCCATGGTATAATTCGGCGTTTTGATCCCGTCCTTTTCGAAGATCTGATAAGATGAATCAGAAGGCCGGTACTTCTGGAGATGGTCCTGGACAAAGGCAAACTCTGAAAAATCCTTGTACTTCAACGCCGCCGGGAGATAGAGATAATACCCATATGAATCCCAGGTAATGACATGACTCTTTCCGGAGAAGACCTGATTGGAAACCAGACTCCATGCACCGGCAATAGCCAGAAGTATGTACAATACCCGTCGAAAAGAAAGTCGCATTGTCATGGATGATTCAGGATCAGGATTTGGGTATTCCGGCCAGTGGGGCTAATTTTCCGCAAATTACAATGCATGCCCCAGATCGTTGATGCTCGTTTGGAAGACTATTGCGCCCGGTGGAGTACTCCGGTCCACCCGGTTTTGGAAGAACTGGACCGCGAAACCCACCTGAAGACCCTCTATCCCCAGATGCTGACCGGCGCCTGGCAAGGTCGATTCCTGACCATGATCAGCCAACTGGTCTCACCAAAACGCATCCTTGAAGTAGGGACCTTCACCGGCTATAGCGCCATCTGCCTGGCCATGGGCCTGTCTCCAGGGGGCATCCTGGATACGATCGAGGTGGATGAAGAACGTGAACCCATGATCCGGCGATATATTCGGAAGGCCCAGATGGAGGACCGGATCCACCTGCACATGGGCAGTGCCCTGGATATCATCCCCCGACTGGAAGGGCCTTTTGATCTGATCTTCCTCGATGCCCACAAACCGGATTACCCCCACTACTTCGATCTGGCCTTCGACAAGATCTCTCCTGGTGGATTGATCCTGTCTGACAATGTCCTGTGGAGTGGCAAGGTCCTGGAAGATGACCAGGATGAGGACACCCGTGCATTGCATGCCTACAACGAAAAACTCGCCGGGGATCCGCGAGTGGAGCAGGTCATCCTTCCATTGCGGGACGGCCTGTCCGTTGCGCGAAAATTGCCCTGATGGATCCATGCACCCGCTACGCCAGTTTTTGTCAGAAGGTTGACCACCTCCCCGTGTTCATGGAGCCCTGGTATCTCGATGCCCTGGCGCCTGGTTGGCAGGTTGCCCTGGCAGAACGCGGGGGTGAAGTGGTAGGGGCATGGCCCTATTTTCCCAAAAAAAAAGGTCCTTTCCGGTATGTGACCATGCCTCTTCTGGTACGTATGATGGGCCCGGTCTTTCGGCCGGATGCCGATGAGGACAAACATCGATACAAGCTGATCCCCCAGCTTTGGAAACAGATTCCACGTCACCTGGTCTTCCGTCAGGACGCTCCCTATTCTCTGACCAACTGGTTGCCTCTATACTGGCTGGGCTTCCGGCAGTACACCCGATATTCCTACCGGATCGACCTGTCAAAGGGGGAACAATCCATCTGGGATGCCCTGGCTGCAGACTATCGTCAACACAAGATCCCCAAGGCCAGGAACCTGGTCACCGTCGAATCATCCGATGACCTGCAAGCCTTCCATACGGTTCATGAAGCGACTTTCAAACGGCAGGGAAAACCCTGCCCTGTGCCGTTTACCACGTTGCAGCGCCTGGATAAAGCAGCAAAAAATGAGGGCCGTCGACAGATCCTGCTGGCCCGGGATCTGGAAACTGGCCGGGTGCACGGGGCCCTCTACCTGATCCGGGACCATCACTCGGTCTACCTGTTAATGGCCGGTTCGGATCCGGAACTTCGATCTTCCGGCGCCGTCATTCTCCTCACCTGGGAGGCCATTCAGTGGTCATTGCAACAGCCGGGTATCCAGTATTTCGATTTTATGGGCAGCATGATCGAACCCATCGAGCGGGTCCGCCGCCAGTTTGGTGCCGAGCAGATCCCCTTCTTCCGGATCGGGCATCTGAAGTGGGGGTGGTTGAGTCTGTTGATGGGGGGAAAGGTTTAGTTGGTGGTTTCTGAAAATCACTACTCTACGATTTATTTTAAGACCGGCGGTAAATTGTATGAGTAGTGGCAGATTGCGTGGTACTTTCCTGTCAAACCGCTACGCTGTTTGAGCGGGCTACAAACCTTAAAATTTGCACATCACCTCCCATTACTTATACATAATGTTGGCGGTAGTATTCATTTGTCGTTTTATTTCTGCTTATTTATGTTAATCATCAAAAACTTACACCTAAACTTAACCCAAAAGGAATAAATAAAATGTCCTCTGTTTCTGTCCCAGAAAATGGAATTTGTCCAAATATTCTAAAATTCAATTTATTCGAGTTTAGGGGTAAAATTCTATAACCAAATATTGGATAAAGTAAATAGGGTTGAGTTGTATTTCCATTAATTATTGTTCCACCTAATCCAAATTCAAAAAAATGTTTTCCTTTTCCAATGTTTCCTGTAATGTGATGTGGTATAGTGAGGTACTTTTCTGAAGGAGTAGAACATGGCCCCCAAATACAAATTTGAAATTCTTCGTTATAGCCTAATCCTAATTTACTACTTAAAATAAAGATCGAGCTTACAATAATTTGTCTCTCATAATTTACCGAAATAATTGAGGCATCACCTAATAAATTCAGATTAATGTTATTTATTGGTCTTGCTTTAATAATGCCTTCTTGATTCTGAGCAAATAATACTCTCCCCGTAAGCAATAATATTATTAGTAAGACTATTTTTCTTATCATTTCAAGTTTTTGTTTATTACCGCCAACTTACTTATAAACGCAACTCAAATACTAATACTTCCATCTACAAACGTTTATAACCGTTTGTAGCCAGCTAAAACCAGAGGTCTAGGGTTCTATGATTGCTGTCACATCTATTTCTCCCTCAATTTATCACCTATTTCCCAATATCTCCACCCCAACTTTCAAAATGGATATACGCCAGACACTCTGCGCAGTGGCATCTATCTGATCTTGAACTTACACCCCCACCACTGCACAGGCCCAACCTTCATTCAGATCGTATGCCTTATGACCTTCCTGGATATAGAACTGCACCTGGAGTAGGAGAAGATCCTGCCCCGGCCCGTCAGGTGAGCGTTCGGGTATCAAAGCGATGTCGGCGGGGAATTGCTCCCGCTCAAACAGGACCGTTGCTGTGCGTACCGCATCGCCTTCCCGCGCTGTGGTATCCAGGCGCACCCAGGCACTGCGGAAGAGGACATGGGTGGCCGTCCGTGGCCATTGGAGCATGTCATGCACGGTTTTGATTCGGATGACACCTGTCTTCAGGTCAACCATTGGCTTGGCGTGCAGTATCTGATCCAAGGGGTAGTTCTTGTTGAGGTTAAACCCGAGGAGAATCTCCTTGCCCTCTGGTTCGGCTAATCCCGGTCCGACCATCCTCTGTCCCCTGTTCGAGGTTTTGTCCTCCTTCATCACCTTGTGCAGGGTACTGATCAACCGGGAGGTCATCCGCGCATCCCCGCAAGCCTTGAAACTATTTCCCATCAGTCGCCGCAACAGAGCCGCCACCTTGGTCACCCGACCAAATTCAGTGGCATTTTCCATGGTCCGCTCAAATTGCGGGCTGTTTTTAACTTTTTCGGAGTCATGTCGATGTGTCCGGCGTACCAGGTAACCATCCGTTCGAGAGTGGTAAAACGTCAGGTCATCCATGGTGCCGGAGATCTTTAATGCGCTTTTCAGTTTGGGCATTGTCATCTTCTATTTGACTCGACCATTCCTCTGCTTCTGAGTGTAGCAACAGAGGTATTCCTGAGTATATAACGATAGAATAAGGCCTAATTGATATAGAGGTGACCTATCCATCAAGTATAGATCAAGTAGGTATGAAGTATAGATGAAGTATATAAATACCTCAGTTACAGCACTTATTCCCCTCGGCTGGAGTAGCGATCAAGAGCCTGGATTGTTATGGAGTTGAGGAGAAAGGTTTATTCGTTTATGAGTTTATTCGGGAATCTTCACCAAAGGAGGGTCGTGAAAACGGTTTTCGGTATTCGGCGTTCGGTATTCGGGAACACAAACCTTCAACGTACATGCATGATGGTACCGCTCCCCTTTCCCTCGAGGGCTTGGGGCCATTCGCTGGTGGCACTTTCACCTTTGGATCCTGTTGGACAAGTAAATGGTCAAGGGCAAAAGGTAAAAGGCCCAATTGTAGGGGCTCCCTTCTCCTTGGAAAGGAGAGGGGTTGGGGGTGAGGTTATCACCTCGGCCATTCGCGGGTGACTGGCCACCGTATTCCCCATTTGGAAGAACTTTCAGCGGTTGTTGAGTAGCAGTTCGACCCCTACAGGGCCACTTAATTGCTCGACTGGATTTACTATAGATATTTGACCCCTATGGGGCCACATAGGAGAGGTCTGTCGGCCGAAGCCTCAGCCCCGCGTACTCGGGGGATGGAGTTTGGAGGTAATAGAAAAAGGTTTATTCGTTTATGGGTTTATGAGTTTATTCGGATCGTCGCCAATGGAGGGCCTGTAATGTTGAGGAATTATGGAGTTATGGAGCTATGTAGGAGGTTATGCGTTGATTCAGATCGTCGCCAATGGAGGGCCTCCAGAAGATCATGGCCGACCTTACTGTTTAAGGGTTTACCATTATTCCATTGGTGCTCACAAAGAACGGCATGCCGTATTGTTTTGCCGATAAGAAGTACTTGATGATTTATGGCGAAGAAATGCATACCGTATTCATTTTCGGGCCTACACCAACGGCAAAACAGAAACAGCCGGGCCATGATCTAAACGACCGCCAATTCAAGAGCTGTGACAAACGAAAGTTCAAACAAGATAAAGGCCCATTTTGGCGGCAAGCGCTTTTTCCTCCCTTTTTGGCGAGTCAAAAAGGCGCCCCGAGTACTCGGGGCACCGGCTGGATTCTAGCCAGGCATGAAATCTATTTCAAAAAACTTTTGACTCCGTACCCCAGAATGAAAAACTAATCCATTCTCCTTGCGTTCGCGATTCACAACGCCCTTTATTGGCGCCTTGCCGGCGCAAAAAAAAAGGGCGCACTTGCGTGCGCCCCCAACAGGCTTGCGTATGAGAATCTGTTTGTTCTTGATCAGTATTGAAACTGATGGTTGTGCTTTTTTCTGGCAATGTTGCGATTGGCCATTTTCTGGGCATGGCGAATCCGGGCCTTTTCACGGTAACTGATATGGCCATCCTTTCGGGCCTGACGCTTCATCTTCTGAATGTGTCGCTGCTGGCCTTTCAATTGGCGGACTTCCTGCCGGGTCAGGTCTCCCTGGTGGATGCCCTGGTGAATGCGGTGGTGCTGACGAACCTGGGTCTGACGGATGGACTGCGTACAGTTCTGCGCGGTGGCTGTAATCCCTGAAAAGGCGAATCCGACCAGGAGGATGAATATGTGCTTCGTGTTCATATCTTTTGATTTTATACTTCATAGACTACCCGGATCCACTGCGGTTAACCCCGGTTCTGTTCTTTAACGTCGCTTTAACCCGGCGTGAATCGTAATTTTACCCCAAATCCAACTCCGTCATGCTCAAACAAGTGGAACATATCGGCCTGGCCGTCAAGGACCTGGCCAAGGCAAACGACCTGTACACCCGATTGCTGGGCGTCGAACCATATAAGATGGAGGAAGTGGAAAGCGAGGGCGTGATGACCTCCTTCTTTCAAACCGGGCAAACCAAGATCGAACTGTTGGTGGCCACACATGAGGCCTCCCCGATCGCCAGGTTCATCGAAAAAAGGGGAGAAGGCATCCATCATATCGCCTTCGAGGTGGCCGATATTCACCAGGAGATGAAGCGTCTCAAAGAAGACGGATTCATCCTCCTGAATGACCAACCCAAACACGGCGCAGACAACAAGCTGGTTTGCTTCATCCATCCCAAAAGTGCCCATGGGGTCCTGGTCGAACTCTGCCAATCCATCCCGGACGATCAATCTCTCTGATGGATCTGGCCATACTGTTTATTGCCATAGCAGGTGGTTTTCTGGCTGGAGTCATCAACACCCTGGCCGGAAACGGTTCTGCGATCACCCTGACCATCATGACGGAGATCATGGGCATGCCCGGCAATCTGGCCAACGGGACCAACCGCCTGGGGATCTTCTCCCAGTCGGCCCTGGGGGCATGGGCCTTCTATCGAGAAGGAAAACTGGATGTCCAGCGGGCAAAACCCTATATCCTCATCACTTTCCTGGGAGCCATACCAGGTGTCTGGACAGCCCTGCAGGTCAGCAATGAAGAGTTTCGCTCGGTTTTCGGCTATATGCTCATCGTCATGCTCCTGGTCATCCTCGTCAAACCCAAACGATGGCTCAGGGAAGGCGTCATGAAAGATCGCCCGAACTATCTGCTCACCGTCCCTGTCTTCTTTGTCCTGGGGTTCTATGGCGGATTCATCCAGATGGGCATGGGTATCTTCTTCCTGGCCGCCATGGTGCTGGGAGCGGGATATGACATCATCCGGGCCAATGCCATCAAGGTCCTGGTCGTCACCATCTTTACGGTGCTGATCATCGCTGTTTTTCAGTGGTCAGGACGGATCGACTGGCCTACCGGTCTGATGATCGCCAGTGGGCAATCCGCGGGAGGATATCTCACGGCCAAATACGCCTCCCGCTATCCGGCGGCAAAGGTGTGGGCCTATCGATTGCTGATCCTGGTCGTTCTTGCCTCCATTGCCAAAATCTTCCTGTTTTGATCTCTTGACATACACCATAACAGGCCCGAAACGCATCCTTTTGAAGAATGGCTACTTTTGTCCAACGCATGACCATGAAAGCACCGCTTTTTCGATTTTCCCTCCTCTTGTTCAGCCTGGCATTGATCGGGTTGGCAGGATGTGGACCAGACGGCCTCTCCTCCCGGGCAGGTATCCTGCCCAGTGCCTTTGGCAAAGCCAACAAGCTGACCGTCATCGCCGACAGCACCTGGTGGGCCTCCGGACTCGCAGACAGTGTGGACTATACCTTCGGGGCACCCTTCCTGATCCTGCCCCGACCAGAACCCCTCTACGACCTGCGCCATTTCGATTATGAGGACCTGCAATACAAACCCGCCCGCAAGGAACTGCGAAGCTATCTGATCATCAGCCATGAGGGATTGAGGGGAACCCGATTGGATGATATGATCCGAAAGGACCTGGGCGACAGTATTCTGACAGATGGTAAACCCTATTCTGTAAAACTGGTCCAGAACCGCTGGGCGACCGGACAACTGGTGTTCTATCTCTACGGACGCAATCCGGAAGCCATCTATCAGGCCATCCAGGAAAGGGGTCCGGCCATGCTGGCAAAACTGAAGACACATGATCTGCCCATCCTGGAGAGTCAGGCCTATGCCGCCAGGGAAGATGCCGCATTGACTAACTCTGTAAAGCGCCTGACGGGAGCACAATTTCGCATCCCCGGCGAATACGTGATGGCCCTGGAGCAGGACAGCACCATCTGGTTGCGGAAGGATGTGGAAGAGATGATCATCGGTCTGCTCTTCAGGAAGATCCCTTACGTCGATCAGGACCAGTTCAGCCGGGAAGGCTTCAAAGCCATCCATGATCAGATGGCCCGGGTCGTAACCAGCAATGCCACCCGTGAAACCTATATGATGACGGATGACCGAGAGCTTCCACTCTTCTTTTCAGCGCAGACCCTGGATGGCCAGTATGCCATGGAGGTACGCGGGCTCTGGTCTATGAAAAACGAATTCATGGGCGGTCCGTTCATCAGCTATGTTATCCAGAGTCCCGATCAACAGTCCCTCATCCTGGCCACCGGATTTATCTATGGCCCGGGGAAAACCAAACGCGAGTGGATGCAGCAACTGGAGGCCGTATTACGGACTGTGGATTTTCCCTAGGTCCTGACGACCCTCTTCTTCCCCGTTTGCACGTTTTAGCGAAATTCTCGACCTTTAAAGAGATATTCTGACTAGCCAGGCGGCTACGGCCAGGTGATCCATTCTCCCGTCAGTAGCCCCCTGCTCAACTAACCCTATGTCTGTCTCCAGATCCTTCCTGTATCCCGTGGTGATCATCCTGATCCTCGCCTGTGGGATCGGTTATGCCTGGTGGTATGCACAATCTCACGATGACGGAGTTCTTTTCTCAGACAAAGCACTATCTGCCCCGCCCGTCGAGACGTCATCCTATTACCAGGAGGCCGTGGATGCCTACCAGTCCGGAGCGTTCATGGAAGCGATTGAACTGCTGGAATCGCACTTGGCAGCACATCCCGATCATGTCGATGCGACCTTTCTGATGGGCTTGTGCTGCCTGGAAACCGGCGATGAACTCCGGGCCATCGAACTGATGGATGAAGTTCGGATCAACGATCCCGGATATTATCTGGATGCAACCTGGTACAGGGGACTGGCCTGCCTGAAAACAGATCAAACAGAACAGGCCAGAAGAATGATGGATGAGCTTTCTTCGTGCGAAGACTCATTTTACCGGGCAAAGGCACAAATTATACTCGATCGTTTTTTATAGGCCTCCACCGGGGAATCACACAAAAAGAGCCGCCCCCCGACTCCGCCCCGAAAACTCGGGGTCGGGCGGGGGGCGGCTCGTATTCAGGTCGATGTCAGGAACAGATCCTACAAATGGTAGGTATCGGTTTCTTCCTTCATGGATTCCTGATGATTCATATTGCGAAGCTGCAACTCCTCCGTGTCTGAAGCAGGTGCCTCATGACTGCCTCCCTGACCATAAATCTCACCCAGGATAGGGGCGATGGCCAGGCCAACCAGGCAGGTCAACTTGATGAGGATATTCATGGATGGACCGGAAGTGTCCTTGAATGGATCACCAACGGTATCTCCCGTCACAGCTGCCTTGTGTGCATCTGAGCCCTTGTAATGCATCTCTCCATCGATGCTGACACCGGATTCGAAAGACTTCTTGGCGTTATCCCATGCGCCTCCGGCATTGTTCTGGAAGATCGCCCAGAGTACTCCTGAAACCGTCACGCCTGCCATATAAGAACCCAGCGCCTCAGGACCCATGAAGAAGCCCACCAGGATCGGTGATACGATCGCGATCAAGCCTGGTAACATCATTTCCTTGAGGGCCGCTTTTGTGGAGATCTCCACACATTTGCCATACTCAGGAGTGGCCGTTCCTTCCATGATCCCGGGGATCTCCTTGAACTGGCGGCGCACCTCCTTGACCATTTCCATAGCGGCCTTACCGACAGAGTTCATCGCCAGGGCACTGAAGACCACAGGGATCATACCGCCCAGGAAGAGGGCTGCCAGAACATCGGCTTTGAAGATGTTGATGCCGTCAATACCGGTAAAGGTGACATAGGCCGCAAACAATCCCAGAGCAGTCAACGCAGCGGAAGCAATGGCAAATCCTTTACCGATAGCGGCCGTTGTATTTCCGACTGAGTCCAGAATATCTGTACGTGTCCGTACTTCCTTGGGCAATTCGCTCATTTCTGCGATCCCGCCGGCATTATCCGCAATGGGACCAAACGCATCGATGGCCAACTGCATGGCTGTAGTCGCCATCATGGCGGAGGCGGCAATGGAAACGCCATAGAATCCGGCGAAAGAGTAAGCCGCCCAGATCGCTCCGGCGAAAAGGACGATCGGTCCGGCAGTGGAGATCATGCCCACACCCAGGCCTCCAATGATATTGGTGGCAGCGCCTGTGGCAGACTTGGCCACGATATCCATGACGGGCTTCTTCCCGATAGCGGTATAGTATTCTGTCATATAAGAGATCGCTCCACCGACGAACAGTCCTACCAGGACCGCATAAAAGACGTCGTTCGGGGCAATGCTCTGATCGCCCAGGCTGAAGAAGTTCATGGTCATCATCTCGGGCAACAACCAGTGGATGGCGAAGTAGGATGCCACACCCGTCAGGATGAGAGCGATCCAGTTGCCCATATTCAGTGCTTTTGACACTGCTGATTCGGTAGGGGTAGCATCAGAGACCCGCACAAACCAGGTGCCGATGATGGAAAAGATGATCCCGATACCTGCGATGAAGATCGGCAGGAGAATGGGGCCAATGCCGCCAAAGTCATCCTGTACATTTCCGCCCATATCCCGGATCACATAGTTCCCCAGTACCATAGCGGCGAGAACGGTCGCTACATAGGAACCGAACAGATCGGCACCCATACCGGCGACATCACCGACGTTATCGCCGACGTTATCGGCAATGGTTGCCGGGTTGCGTGGATCATCTTCAGGGATACCTGCTTCTACCTTACCGACGAGGTCGGCACCAACGTCAGCAGCCTTGGTGTAAATACCACCACCCACACGAGCGAAGAGGGCGATCGATTCCGCCCCGAGGGAGAATCCGGCCAATGCCTCCAGGACAACGGTCATATCATGGACGCTTGTCCACACACCACCCAACTGCCAGGAAAACAGGAAGGCGAACAGGGAGGCCAGTCCGAAAACGGCCAGTCCCGCAACACCCAGTCCCATCACGGTTCCACCGCGGAAGGAGACCTGCAGGGCCTTGGACAAACTGGTGCGGGCAGCGTGTGTTGTCCGGACGTTTGCCTTTGTGGCGATCCGCATGCCGATGAATCCGGCGATCACGGAGAACACTGCGCCAATGACAAAGGCAATGACTATAAACCAGTGAGTGGTTTCTACGAGCGTCGATAAGAACCCGAGAAGGGCTCCTGCAATGACGACATAGATGGCTAAAACACGGTACTCTGCCTTGAGGAAGGACATGGCACCATCGGCGATATAACCGGCAATTTTACGCATCCGGTCATCGCCATCATCCTGTTTGCCAACCCAGTTAAAGAGGAAGGCCATATAGATCAGCCCCAATATGCCGAAGAGGGGCAGAAGGTACACGAGGTTTTCCATTCAGTTTGTCGTTTTGTGTGTATGCTAAGTGAAAAAGACCGACAAAGGTAAAAAAAGCCCATCAACCATGCTTGGATCGGCTGATTTGGCTTCGGCTATTCTTCAACCCACACCACCTTTTCCGCAGAAGGGCCCCGCTCACCGGGCAGGGAAGGCATTTCATGATAACCCAGATAGAACAGGCCGAGACACCGTTGGCCCGGATCGAGTTCCAGCCAATCCGTCAAAGCGGGCAGTGTAGAAGGGGTACTCCAGTACCCTCCCAGGCCATAGGCCGTGGCCGTCAACCAGAGATTCTGGACGGCGGCGGCCAGGGCGGCAACTTCTTCCCATTCCGGTACGCGCTCCTGGAGATCCCGTTGCAGTATGATCAGGATCACCGTATCCGACTTGAGGATATTCTTTCTCACCTTTTGCTCCCGAGCTTCGGAAAAGGAAGCTTCGGGAGTTTGTTCGCGGTATGCCCTGGCCATGAATTCTGCCAGTCGCTGGCGGGCATCTCCACGAAATACCTGAAATCGCCAGGGCTCTGTCTTGCGATGATTGGGTGCCCAATTGGCATTTTCCAGGAGTTGTACGAGAATGGCCCTGTCGACAGGCTGTTCTGTGAAGACAGGGGGAAAAATAGAGCGTCTGCTGGCGATCAGCTCATTCAATAATCGGGCCTCCATACGTACGAAATTAGGGTGTGAAGGTACAACCACCACATTCGAACCGGAAACCCTTTTGCCCTTTCCGTGTTACAGATAACAGAAGTCTGATTTGACTTCCTACCCTCGATTACACCAAACGGACTTTACAACGCATGTGGCAAAAGGTCAACCAATTCCTGCGTCAGTGGCTGCCCGCAGCTTCCCAACAGTCGACCGAATCGGTTCGGGAAACCCGGGAGTGGCTGGTCCGTACCCCTGAGGAAATCCAGGCCTTTCACCGTTGGCTGACCCAGGGTGGACTTGAAGCCTTTACCGACCGGCTACGCCACGCTTACAACATCCATCGGGCAGGAATGGACCCCGAAGATGAGGCCCTTGATTTCATGGAATTCAGAACATCATCCGGGTTTGTCATCCATCTGAAGGATGACGAAGAGGCTGGATTGACAGCCGCCTATATGATGGATGCCTTGCGTGACAAGGTCCTGGAATCCGGTTATCGAATGGCAATTGCGGACAGACGGACCGTTCGGAATGCAGCACGGACTGAAGTGGTGGAGCGATATTACCTCAAACCCCCTCGTGATCACCAGCCGGGCACACCCTCAGATCAGCGGTTTGGGAATATCACCATCGAGATCCTGTCCTGTGGCCAAAACCCGTGTAATCTGAAATTCATTACCACGGCCTATCCCGGCAGGGCCCACAAGCCGGCTCGTTCATTTGGAGAATTGATGGAGTTGTTGATCGCCTGAGCAGCATCACTCCTGGATAGTCACCTTCAGGTTGAGCCTGATCGTGATCTCATCATTGGTTTTGATCATGCCCATGAGGGCAGTCGGAGGGGTGATCCCGAAATCCGTCATTTTAAGGGCTTTTTCAGCCTGGATCTGCAGTTGGTTTGAAGACACCCGTCTCACCCTGGCATGAATGGGAACAGATCTCCGGGTGCCTGCGATCGTGATCCGGGTTTGTGTCATAAAGGTAGTCCAGGACATATTTACTTGCCTGACCTCATCTATGGTCTCCAACTCGATCCACATGGTCGGGTGGGTCTTGGATTTCAGGGCATTGTAAAAATCCTTGTTCATCACCTTGTTACCACAGTCAAATAGCTGGGTTTGCAGGCGCAATTGGGTGTTCTGGAACATCCAGATCGTCCGTCCAGGTTGATGCCCGCCGACAATCTGGAAGGGCAATTTGTAAAACGTCTGCCGACAGGTACAGATGAACTCGTTGACGTTCGAAGAGCCGTGGATCTCCAGTCGGGAAGATGGATCTATATGAAAACTAGGATCAGATTGGAGGGGGAAGAAGATAGAGCTCCAAAAACTGAGTAGTATCGGAAACATCATAATGTTGACTATGTAAACAAACACATTTATCAAATCTGGGTAAAATATCAGTCAAGAAAAAGGGGCTGCCTTCTTACTGGCAGCCCCTTTTTAATCGCTTCTATTCGTTTATTAGAAACCAATAACTGCTTCCAGCATAACTCCACTAAACTCACCTCCCTGGAATCCAGTACCCATCCAGTAATCTCCATCATACTTCTGCGTAACATATTCCAATTTAGCCAAGGTATTTGGCGTGAGGAACCAACCAGCACCAAAATTGATCCTGTTGATTTTCATGTCAGCATCTGCATCAGTCTGATTTCCAGAAATCGCATTGTAACGGCCACCTACATACAGTTGCTCATGACCTCCAAAGCGGTACAGCAACTCTGCTCCAAGTTGAGTAAATGAACCACCGGCATCTGTATCTCCATTGCTCACCATTTCGTAAATTCCAAAGAACTCCAAGCCTTTATACTTGACGAACGGGTTCACCTGAAAAGCGGTCTGAGTCGCATACCTTGGATTGTAACGGCCACTGAAGTCATTGTCAGCAGATTCTTCATTCAGCCACATTACATTGTAATAGCGGGCACCTGCACGGTCTCCACCATAGAGATAATCACGTGTTCCATCACCACTGCTGTTGTAAATGGAACCTGTCAGGCGAAAACGAAGATCCTCGCTCAATTGCTTGTCATATCCCAGTTTAGCATAGATAACAAAACCTTGATCTCCAACTGTAGGTGACTGGTTCAAACGACCATTCGTAGCTCCCAGTACGCCCAAAATTCCGTTTGTTTGGATAGTCAACTCGGCAAAAGGCTCAGTTGTGAATGCATCAAAGATATAGTTACCTACAAATGGATTGTAAATGGCACATGCATTGTCGGTCCTACGGAAGTGAGCATCCCCGTAATTGATGTCATCCATCCCGAAACGAATGGTGGCAACATTCATGAAGTTTTGCAAAAATCCTTCAGAAACGAAATTCAAATTGTCCACCTGGAAATAACCGCCTTTCACATACGCTTCCGTGTGGTGACGACTGGAAAGATACGTCCGTAGATGCACCCTCAAACCATCTGCCAATTGGGCATCTACATTCAAGTTGGCAGTGGGAAGATTGAAATTCTTTCCCAACTCGCGAACTCCCAAGCCCAGGGTATCTGCAAAATCATTGGATTGCGAAAGACCCTGAAACTGGATAGCAAAATCTCCGCCTACACGCACTTTCAATCCCTGATACTCAACGTCATTTGCCTTTGGCGTTTCAAAGACATTCAGACCCTTTTGACCAGGCGTCCTGAAGTACTGAAGATCTGTTTGCTGAGCAGAAACCGCTTGAACAAAAGCCAAAGCAATTACGACTCCAATGAGTTTAATAAGAGTTTTCATTTTTAGTTAATTTAAGGTCATTGATAAGGTTAGTGATGGAGCGGAATTTACCCTTTCAGGCGAACCGCGAAATTTATCTTTACATCGTCCGTTGTCGATACTGTGCCTAGTAATGCGGTGGGACGTTCGATGTTAAATTGCGACATCTTCAGATCGTAGCTTCCAGTAATTTCATAGCCACCGGCGATGGATTTGCCGTAGGCCTGAATGGTTACCGTTCTGTAACGGCCGGCGATCGTAAGTGTACCCGTTGCCTTGATATTATCCCCGTTCACTTCCACACTGGTGGCTTTGAAGGTGATATTCGGAAATTTGGAAGCTCGCAGTGCATCATAGGTCTTGTTGTCCATGATACTGCCTTTGGTGCTCTTGATCTTCTTGACCGGTACCCTGACATTGAGCTGATCAATGGCTGTCAGTTTTCCTCCGGAACTTTGAAATTGTCCAGTGACAAACACCTCATTTGCAGTGGATGTCCAGTCATGAACATTAGAAGAACCGTCAATGGTCAAGGTCACAGATGAAGTGGTAAGCAAGTCCTGAGCCGATAATGAGATCGACATCAAAAGTATGAATGTGCTGATAATGGTTTTCATTTTTCTAAATTTTATTCAAACCTACGAGGGTTGCCCGCCTCGTCAATTGATACGGCTCATTGGCGTCCGTGATTTGGGTCACACCGGGAGTAAATCCTTCATACAATTGGCATTCAGATAGTTATACAAATCGCTGAAAATATTACAGTTGCAACTCCCCGTAATTGGTGTGGGCATCTTCGGTCCTGACCTGAAAGCCCTTGGATCGAAACAGGCGGTCCATCGCCGTATTGGATCGCAGGAAGGAGGCATAGAGCCTGTTGAAGCCCCTTTCGCGGGCGATCTGGATGATGTAATCTGCCATTGCAGACCCCAGGCCCTGATGCTGCCAGGCATCGGCCACCACGATCGCAAATTCAGCTCCGTCATTCCAGTTGTCCCCCACGACCCGGACCACGCCGATGATGGATCGTTGTCCATTCACCTCGGTTTCGGCTACAATGGCCATTTCGCGATCATAGTCGATCTGGGTAAACCGGGAGAGAAACTCGTGGTCGACCTCCGGGATATACCCGAAGAACCGGAAGTAGATGGTCTCCTTGGAGAGGTAGTCAAACAATTTGGCCTCCATCGGTTCATCCTCGGGCTTGATGGGTCTCAGTTTGACTTCTCCACCATCCTTCAACGTGAAGATCTTACAATACTGGGACGGATAGGGTGAGATCACCAGATGTTCATAAGGCCGGTTGGTCGCCCCGACCGGAGAGATCATCATTCGCGCATCCAGGACCACACCTCCATGTTCATCCACCGCAAACGGGTTGAGATCCATTTCCCTGATCTCCGGAAAATCCATCACCAGGTAGGCAAATCGAATGAGGAGGAAGTAGATCGCATCCAGGTCCACGCCGGGCATATTGCGATATCCGGCCAGCAGCTTGAAGATCTTGGTGCCCTGCACCAGGTGGCGAGCCAGGGACATGTTCAACGGGGGAAGAGCCATTTGCAGGTCCTTGAAGACCTCCACAGATACCCCGCCCATTCCGAAGACGATCACCGGACCAAAAACCGGATCCTGCTTGGCGCCGATCATCAGTTCGTATCGCTTGGAAGCCATGGCCTCTACGGTCACGCCGTGCAATCGTGCATCCGGAAGGGCCGCTTTTGCACTGGCCATGATCCGGTCAAAGGTCACCCCGACAATATCGGGGTGATGAATATCCAGGACGACCCCCCCGACATCCGTCTTGTGCGAAATATCCGGAGAGTCGATCTTCATCGCCACCGGATAACCCATGGCATCCGCCGCCGATACCGCTTCTTTTGCAGAAGCCGCATGAACCACTCTGGTCACGGGGATTTCATAGGCGTCGAGGATGTCTGTCATCGCTTCCCGGTCCAGTTGAGACCGCCCTTCCTCCAGGGCACGGTCGATCACTTCACGGACCTTCTGCCGGTCCGGAGTGAAAGCTTCCGGCACCTCTTCCGGGGTTTCATAGAGGATCTCCAGGTTGCGCGCATAATCGTTCATCAACAGGAAAACATCCACGGCGCTTTCCGGGAACCGATAGGCGGGTACCGAGCCCTGTTCGAGGATCTCCCAGGCCTTGGTCACATCCGCCTCGCCCATCCAGGACGCAAACACCGGTTTGTCGGTGTGCTGGCTTTCGTGGACCACCGCCCAGGCTACCGTATCCGGCGGGGTGATGGCCTGGGGGACAAAGATGACCAGGACGGCATCCACCCCGGGGTCATCCAGGCACAGGCGCAAGGAACGGCCAAACTGCTCGGCTGTGCCATCGCCCAGGATATCGACGGGGTTATTGTGACTCCAGTTGGCACTGAGCAACTCGTTGAGATCTTTCATGGTGTCCGGACTCAGGGAGGCGATCTTTCCGCCCTTGCGGATCAGATAGTCTGTGGTCAGTACTGCAGGACCTCCGGCATTGGTGACAATGGCCAGTCGCGAGCCCGTCGGGCGGGGTTGCATCGCCAGGGCCTGGGCACAATAGAACAGATCGGCCATTTTCTCCACACGCAACATTCCGGCACGCTTGAAGGCAGCATCAAAGACGAGGTCATTCCCGGCCAGAGATCCGGTGTGGGAAAGGGCGGCTTTGGCACCCTCTTCACTCGAACCGGATTTGAGGATCAGGATCGGCTTGGTGCGTGCATAGGCCCGGGCCGCACTCATAAACTTCCGGGCATCGGTCAGACTCTCCATGTAGATCAGGATACTGGAGGTCTGGGGGTCCGTGCTCATGTACTCGATGAGGTCGTGAAAACCCACATCTGTCATCGATCCTATGGAAACGAAATAGGAAAAACCCACACTTTGCTCGGTGGCCCAATCCAGGATGCTGGCACATAGGGCACCACTCTGGGAAATGAAGGCAATCCGACCGGGGAGTGCCCCGCGGCTGGCGAAGGTGGCATTCATACCAATAGCCGGATTCATGATGCCCAGGCAGTTGGGACCCAGGATCCGGATGTTATACTCACGTGCGGTGGTCAGTACCTGCTCCAGCAGGGCATGCCCTTTTTCGCCCGCCTCCTTGAATCCGGCGGAGAGGATGAGCAGGGCCTTGATGCCGGCCTTGCCGCATTCTTCCACAATGGCCGGGACCAGCTTTGCCGGGATCTGGATCACCGCCAACTCGATCTGTTCCGGGACATCCAGTACAGATTTATAGCATTTCAGTCCCATCACTTCTCTGTATTTGGGATTGATGGGAACAAGACGTCCCTGATATCCGGCTTTCTTCATATTGGACATGACGGCATGCCCCAAGGAAACGGGGTTTTCAGAGGCACCGATGACCGCGATGGAGGCCGGGCGAAAGAAAGGTTCCAGTTGTGCTTTCATGATCGATTAACTTATACTCCAATAGGGAGATAGAAGATGCAGGCCGGCGTACAGATTGGTTTCAAAAGCATCCCAGACGCTCCGGCCGGTCTGGGTTGGCGATTCTTCATAAGGGGCAGGTAATTGATTCATACCCGCCGTAAAATTGTAAATACACCTGGGCAAAGCCTGCAGGTTGTACCCGCCTTCCAGGGTGGCAAAATGACGGGGAAACACCTCAGCCAGTCGGCTTCCCAATTGATGATATAACTGCAGACTGAATCGGAGATCCAACAAGGGTTCATACTGGTAGCCGTCAAATCCGGCTGAAATGGCCACGACATCCGGTTGGAATTGTTGTGCGATGGGCAGTAGTCGATCGAATGCCACCCAGAAAAGGTCATCCCCGCTTCCGGGAGGAAGGGGAGAATTGATGGTGTATCCCTTACCCGGGCCACGTCCGATCTCGTCGATCCAGCCATGCCCGGGAAATGCCGGATACTGGTGAATGGACCAATACATCACCTGGGAAGAGGACTCAAAAATACGGGAGGTACCATCGCCCAGGTGACTGTCAAAATCGAAGATCAACACTTTCTGGCCCTGGGTAGCTAAATGACTGGCGATGATGGCGACATTATTAAAAATGCAAAAGCCACTGCTGTGTTCGGGGTAGGCATGATGGCCCGGGGGCCGGGTCAGTGCAAAGCCGCCTGTTTCCAAAGCCAGGCGCGTGGCTGCGACTGCAGATATGGCAGCTTTCCAACTTCCCGAGGAGACGGGTGTCTCCGGGTCCAGCCAGTGGCCGGAGGCGATGGCCTTACGCACCCGATCAATATACGCCTCTGAATGCACCAGGGGCAGCCAGGACTCTGCCTCCGGCAGGGTTGCATTCGGCAGATCTGAAAACGCCGCCAGGCGTTCCCCTCGTTCGGGATGCCCACCGGTTCGATGCTCCAGAAAATCAGAATGGTAGATCAGCTGCATACAGTCCTCGTCGGATTCGTGTTTCCAAGGGCAAAGAAAGGGCATCCCCTGATCACATGAGGTGATCCACCTCATGATCATTCCTGCCAAAGGTCAGTTGCTCCTGAGCAATCATAAAAAGAGCCGGACAGCATAGTTGTCCGACTCATCACATTGTGTGAATATAGATTCGTCTTGAGCGCGCCGCTATTTCTTCCGGCCGAACAGTCGGCCCAGGAAGCTCATGCCCATACCGGCAACATCGTCCACGATACTTCCGTCACCATCCTTATCCAGGAAGGCCTCCAGCATCGCCATTTTGGGATCCTTCTGGGCCCCTCCTTTCATGCCGCCTAAAATGCCTCCCAGCATGCCAGCGACTCCGGATGCGTCCAGGTTGTTCTCCTTCTTGGCCTTGCCCAGGGCGCCCATGATCATGGGTGCCAGGGATACCATCAGGGATCCCACCTGATTCTTGTCCAGCCCGGACATCTTGGATACAGTTTCGGCAGCGGTATCCTTCCGCCCACCCAGGATGTGTCCGAGGATCCCCTCGCCATTGACGGCTTTGGGATTGGCAGGTTGTGCCTGTCCTGTGAACATGCCCATCACATCATCCAGGATGGAACCATCGTGGTCACGATCCAGGGCATTGGACAGGGCAGACGCACCCGAAGGTGTGGCTGCGTTCTTGGCCATCGCCCCGAGGAGGATGTTCATAATTCCGGAGGTAGCCGCCTGGGTCTTTTGCGTATCCGCACCACCGATCTGTTTGCTAAGGGTTTCCAGGACACCACCTGATAACTGGCTCTGGAGAAGGTCTGTAATATTCATTCTAAAACGTTTGTTGTACCAAAGATACACCTGTTCAACCGGAAGGGTTCCCTACCGGCTTCATTCCTCATGAAAAAGAGGGGACGGGCCATCCCGGACCGCTGTCCTTTCCTATCTTGTGCCAGGTAAATCTGCATACGCGAGTGAAACTAGTGCGAGAACCGGGCACCCCTGCCCGGAACAGCCTGCAACCGATCGATGCGCCGACCAGGATCCTGGATCGGGCCCGGCGATGGGTCCTCGACCTGTTCAACGACCATGGTGACACCCGGTTGTTGTGGCACAATTTTGCCCAGACCAGCCAACTGGTCAACACCGCCAGTCGACTGAGCGCCAGCGAAGACCTGACAGAAGAAGATCTGGCAGCCCTCTTTTTCGCCTCCTGGTTTGCCTTTACAGGCTGGTTGTTCGACACCCAGGATCCCACGGCTGCCAGTCGCCAACTGGTCAGCCAGTTCCTGACGGTCGAAAAACAGGCGGATAACCTGGTCAAACGTGTCCATCATCTGATTGGGGTGGCCACCCTCAAGGAACGCCCCCTGGATACAACGGGCCAGGTGATGTGGGATGCCGCCGTCGCCATTCATTACGGTGAAAACTACGCGGAACAGGGTCTCCTGAGAAAGTCAGAAGAAGAACAGTTGCGCCATCAGCCCTGGGACGAATCCGCCTGGCGACAGAAAGAAATGGAGTTTCTTCGGCAACTTCAATGCTATACCCTCATCGGAAAGGCAGAGATCGAGCCCGGCCTGACCAGCCACATGCACTCCCTGGAAAAAAAGGAACAGAAGGAGCTCGCCAAAACCAGGACCGCAACGCCGCCCAAATCCGTGAACAACGGGGCGATCCAGACCTATTTTCGATCCAACTATCGCAATCACATCAACCTGAGTGCCATTGCGGACCGAAAGGCCCAGATGCTGATCAGTGTCAATGCCATTCTCATCTCTGTCCTCATCTCCATTTTAAGTTATAGCAATCTGGCTGAAACCCGGACGCCCCTGTTGATCCCGATCACCCTCTTCCTGGTCCTCGGACTCGCCTCCCTGATCTTCTCCGTGATCAGTGCTCGGCCCGCTGTCACCACGCGCGACCTGAACGGGCTTTCACCCGAGGAGCGTCGACGCAACCTGATCTTCTTTGGCAATTTTATCCAGCTGGAGGTCGCCGACTATGAGAAGGACATGCGCGCCCTCTTCCAGGATGATCAGGAACTGTTCACAGCGATGAATCGCGACCTCTATTTCCTGGGGAAGGTGCT
>JAUIEA010000182.1 GCA_030429045.1 Bacteroidia bacterium
GCATCCGCTTCCTGTTTTATCAAGTTGAATATCAGCCTGACCATGCAGTGGAGCTGCGTGGACACGATCTATGCGACTATTCCGCAAAAGAATCCTGTCGAGATCTGTGTGGAAAGTGTCCTGGATCTCAACGCTCCTGTTGCTTCTGCCACTGTTTGTGGATTCAATGCAACCCAGATCCAATCGGTCACAGTCGATCCACAAGGACCCTGTGTGGTCATCGACCCGGTTGATGACTTTGTCGGGACATCAACCATTTGTGTGATCCATTGCGACGATTCTCAACCTCCATTGTGTGATACCACATATATCATTGTGACGATCAATGCGATCATTGAACCGCCTTGTGACGATATCTTGCATCAGGATCTCTGGTCCACGACCATTTCCGATTGTGAGGGAAATGCCTCTTTCTGCCTGCCGATGAATCCCGATGATTTGAGTGCCTACTCCATTGATATGGATGGCTTACCCTATACGAAAAAACCGGGTGGTTGCGACTATTCAGATGCCTATGTCTATACACTTTCCTTGATTCCGGGAAGTGGGAAACAGGGCCCCTATACCTTGAATCAGTGGACGGTGAATGGCCAGTCGTATTCGGGCACCTTTCAGGACCTGAACGAACTGCTCGGCTTGCTTCAAATCTGGCATCCGGCAGGTCATTGGCGGATCAACGCCTCATCCAATCAACTCTATGGAGGCTCCTCTTCATTATCGGTCGGCCCCTTGATCATTACGCAAAATTCGACCGGGACGTCCATCAACATCCAATCCATGCTGGTACCGATGCCAAACGGGGTTACGTTTGAATTGGGTGAAGGTGAGCACCTTCTGGTGATCACAAACAATACGAACGGATGTTCGGACGAAACAATTCTGTCTGTGACTTGCGAGCCGGAAGAATCCGAATTGGTCGCCGTCGATGATAAATACAAAACGACGAAAAACCAAACTATCCTGATCGATCTGACAGGCAATGATATTATCCCCAACGGTTATATCGGAGATCTGTACATCCAGAAATGGCCCAGCCATGGAACGGCAATATTGCAATCCGACTACCAGGTACGATACACCCCACAGGATGAATTCTGCAGCCTCGATTCCTTCCAATATGTGATCTGCAATGAGAATGGTTGCGACACGGCCATTGTGTGTGTTGACGTCCTGTGCAGCGACCTCATTATTTATACCGGATTCTCACCTAACGGAGATGGTATCAATGATCGATTTGTGGTTGAAGGCATTGACGCTTATCCAGAGAACAAGCTTACGGTTTGGAACCGTTGGGGAAACCTGATTTTCTCTGCAAAAGGGTATAAAAATCAATGGGGTGGAACCTGGCAGGAAAGTGATCTTCCAGATGGCACTTACTTCTATATTCTTGAAGACGGTGCTGGCACCACCTATCGAGGATACGTCCAGATCCAACGATAGATCCAAAGAGGCCGAAATGACAACATTTCGGCCTCTTTCATTTCATCCCAACGGCAAATAAGTAGGTTTGTATGGCCCTGGTAAATTCATATTCTTAATTACAAGTACTTGTATTCTATTGATACTCTGATTGTAAGCTATTACAGTTAATATTATATTTTAAATCTTTGTCTTTAGATAATATTGTAATAATTTTGTTTCATTCGAGACCACCACTCTCGAAACTGTAAATACATCCCAATTCCACAATGAGTTACCTGCAGGACACATCCTGTCAGGTCTTTGTTGTACTTGTAATCGGGATGTTATTATGCGGAAAATCTACACTCTTACCACTGCCATTTTTCGGGCCTGTACCTGGCCTGTTTTATTCATCGCCCTCGCCCCGGGCGTTTGCCTGGCGAACGACATGGAAGGGCCTTTCTCCGGTAGTCCCCAACTCCAAGGTGTGGCCATGGCCTGCGAACCCCTTTTCAGCAACGTACCAGCCAATATTACTGTACAATGTGACGAGGTACCTCTTCCACCGCAGAATGTCACCGCAGCACCTACATGTTGTGGGACCCCGAGCGTATCGATAGTCTACAACGAGGTGAAGAAGATCGGCACTATCTGTGGAGACGATTTCACCCTGACCAGAACATGGACAGCAACTGATGAATGCGGCAATGTAGCCACCGCCACCCAGGTGATCAAGGTCATAGACACAGAACCTCCTGTGTTTATCAATCCTCCTGGTGACATTTCAGTAGAATGTTCCGCTATTCCACCCGCTCCTATTGTGGCTGCAACAGACAATTGCGATCAGAATGTCTTTATGATTTTGATTGAGACCCAACTTCCCGGCCCCTGCTATGGCACATTCAATCTTTCTCGACTTTGGGTTGCCCGCGACAATTGTGACAACGCCGAATCACATGTGCAAATCGTCACGGTGAAGGATACAAAGCCGCCCGTATTCACCAAATTACCTGAGGACCTGACCGTCAACTGTAATGGTCCGATACCAGCCGCTATACCTGGTATCGATGTAATTGCGGAAGATGAATGCAATCCCAACGTAAACATCAATATTTCTGAAGAAGAAATCCCCGGAAGTTGTCCGATCTTCTATGAACTACATCGGACCTTTACAGCAAATGATGGTTGCGGTAATACAATCACCGCAAAACAGGTGATCACGGTCATGGATGACCAGGCCCCTGTCATCAGTAATGTCCCTCCCAATGTAACCGTAGAGTGCAATACACCTCCACCAGCCAGTCCATCCGCCACAGATAATTGCGATCCGCAGGTAGACCTGACAGTCGAGGATATTTACCTCTCGGGAGGTGGTTGTGGTGAAGATGTCGTTCTTCAACGCACATGGACAGCCACGGATGACTGCGGAAATTCAAGCACCGCAGTGCAGATCGTGACGGTCATGATCGAAGGTGACATCCAGTTCGGCCCAGTACCTCCTGATGTCACCGTTTCCTGTGAGTCGGTGCCTCCTGTAGCCAATGTAACAGCATCCGATGCTTGTGGCCTTCCGTTGATGGTCGAATTTTCTACCAGTACGATCAACGGTCCTTGCGCTCAATCCTATTCGCTAGTATGGACCTGGACAGCAAAAGACCCATGTGGCAACACAGCCACAAGAACACAACAGGTGACGGTCGTCGATAACACACCTCCGGTCCTGTCAGCAATGCCGATGGATATCACGGTCAGCTGTGGAAACATTCCCGATCCGGCCATGGTTACCGCAACGGATCTTTGCGATCCATCGCCGGTCGTATCCTTTCAAGAATCCGTTCAGGGTCAGGTTTGCGATCCACAATTGATCACCCGAACATGGAACGCGTCAGATGCCTGTGGCAATTCCACCCAGGTCATTCAGAAGATCTCTGTCAAAGATGATCAGCCACCAGTCGTGCTCAACCCACCACAGGACCTGACAATCAATTGCGCCCAAATGCCACCTCCATTGCCCATGCTGGAGATCGAGGACGACTGTGGCGGTCAGAATATTACCGTAAACTTCCAGGAATTCCAGACCGGCAAAGTCTGTGACGATCTCTCTATCACCAGGATCTGGACCATTTTTGATGGTTGCGGAAACAAACTGGTGGTGACGCAGATGATTATGATCACAGATGATCTGCCTCCCGTCATTGACGCTCCCGCAGACATCACGGTTGACTGCAAAGATGTCCTGACATTGGAAGACCCAGTCTTTTCTGATGATTGTGACCAAAATCTCGACATCCAATATCAGGAGATGAGCATTCCGGGTAATTGCCCCCTCGCATACACCATCATGCGAACCTGGAAAGCGACAGATGATTGCGGCAATATGACCACCAAGGTCCAGAATGTATCCGTGATAGATACCGAAGGCCCCGAACTGGGTTTTGTCCATCCGCTGCTGGTCGGACTACAGAATGGTGACACCCTGAAAGTGGCCTGTGACAACCCGCCTATCTTCGAGGTAGATGATGTCACGGTATCCGACAATTGTGATTCCAACCCGACCCTGACCATGGAGGACATCCTCATCATGACGGGTCCGTGCAAGATCTTCCTCAAATGTATCTGGACCGCAACGGATGAATGCGGTAATGTCAGCACCCTGTGTTTCTACTACCTCATCGGTGATGATGAAGCACCTGTCATTGCGGGTATCCCCGATGACCTCACCCTGGAATGCGACCAGCCGGTTCCGGATCCTGCAGTTCCGACCGTGACCGACAATTGTACACAGAATGTGACTGCCAGCTTCTCGGAGGTCAAACTCCCGGGTTCTTGCAAGGAGAACTATATGCTCATCCGCACCTGGATGGCCCAGGACAGCTGTGGCAACAAAACCACGGAGACGCAGAAAATTACCGTTCGTGATTCCAAGCCCCCGATCTGGATGCCGATGCATCCATTATTGGTGGGTGTCAACAGTGGCGACACCCTCTTCTTCGACTGTGACAATGTCACCTTGCTCAAAGAAGGTGATCTGGTCGCCAAGGATAATTGTGATGATGATGTCACCGTCACCTTTATCGAAGAGATCATGCAGGGCGATTGCGAGCAGGACGGCTATTATATCAAGATGTACTGCGTTTGGAAAGCGGAGGACGACTGTGGCAATACGGCCATATTCGAGATTTATGCCATTGTATCAGACAATGAGCCTCCGATGCTGATGCCGTTACCGAAGGATATCACCATTTCTTGTGACGAGGACGAACCCAGTATCCCCATGGTCACCGGAAAGGACAACTGTACGGAAGACATTGTGGTCAACTTCCAATCTTCCATTATCCCAGGCAATTGCCCCCAATCCTATATCCTCACCCGGACATGGACTGCAGAAGATGAGTGCGGTAATGTCACCGCCCACACCCAGCATATCACCGTTCAGGATAAGGAAGCCCCTGTCTTCACCTCTGTTCCGGACAATGTGACCATCGAATGCGACGATCCGATTCCGGGAGGCAATGCTGAAGCGGAAGACAACTGCGATCCTCAAGTCACGATCACGAAAAAAGAAAAAACCGTTTCCGGTCCGTGCACCGGGGAATACCTGATCCTCCGCGAGTGGACGGCAACAGATGATTGCGGCAATTCCGCCACGGCCGTCCAACAGATCTATGTCTATGACACGACCCCGCCAGTCATTCTGGGCGTGCCTGAGAATGTCACTGTGGAATGCGACAATGTGCCGGATCCGGCATCTGTCAAAGCAATCGATGCCTGTGATCCCGACCCGGCACTGACCTACAAGCAAACTCGTCAAGATGGCCCTTGCACGGATAGCTATACGCTGATCCGCACCTGGACAGCAACGGATGACTGTGGTAACGTTACCAGCGCCACGCAGGTCATCAAGGTTCAGGACACGACCGATCCCGTCCTGTCCGCCATTCCGGCAGATATCACCCTGGAATGCGACCAGCCTCTGCCCACGCCACCTGTGGTCACCGCCACGGATAATTGCGATCAGGATGTCCAGGTGTCACTTACTCCCGAGATCCTCCCCGGCAACTGTGAGGACAGCTACACCATGATCCGCACCTGGACAGCAACCGATGACTGCGGCAACACAGCCACAGGATCACAGAAGATCACGGTTGTGGATACGACAGACCCTGTATTCACCAGTGTCCCGGATGACTTCACCATCGAATGTGATGAGATCCTTCCCATCCAGGGCGTGTCTGCTTCGGACAACTGCGACGATGACGTTGACATCATCCTGGAAGAGGAGAAGATCTCCGGACAATGCCCACAGGAGTACATCCTGATCCGCACCT
>JAUIEA010000183.1 GCA_030429045.1 Bacteroidia bacterium
ATCGACATCAGGCCCATCAATTCGCTAGGATCTTCTGATTCGGCAAGAATCCCCGTTCCAGTCGATCAAATAGACAACCTTATCCAATCACTCAAAGAGCTGAAAAATGTACTACCTGATCGAATTTAAAGACGAGCCCACAAAATGCCGCGTTCATGCTACCAGTTGGGCTAATGCCATTACTCAAGCATGTAGGCAGCGAAGAGGTCACCTGTCTATGAACGCCAAACGCCAGCAGGTAAAGAGCTGCAAACTGGACCCATTACAGTAATTTCATCGGATCAATTCACCAGCCCCGGCAATAGTCGGGGCTTTTTTGGTTTAAGATAGTCCCGGTTTATAGCCCGGAAGTACCACAGCCAGCGGGAAAGTAAACCAAAGTAGGGGCAAAGTATGGCAAAACTTGTAATAAAGTAGGGGCAAAGTAGAACCAGGAAGATAAAAGAAGGCGCAAAGTACCCCCAAAGTACCCCAAAACTTACCCGGAAGTTGCCAAAAGTAGGCCCTACACTGCCGTAAATGAAACCAGCCCAACCCATTGACCGAAAGAAACCAGCCAGCACCAGGAACAAATTGTTTAAAACACCGGCAACTTGACACAAATTGTTTTATCGCATATCGCAATCCACGATAGGTTATGCGGACGGTGGCTTTCCAAAGTTCTTTATGCGGACGGCAGCTTGCAGGAGATTTGACCCTTTGATCTCTATATCTACTTGAATGAGTAATTACACGATATGTTAAAGTCTGAAAGAATTTTAGAAAAAACTACTTTGAGATTTGACAATGTAGAATAAACCAGTTATTATTGTATCATGTTTAGGGGTTAAAGAAAGTCCCGGGGGAAAAGTCCTCCGGGCATTTTAAACGGGTGAGTCGCAGGATAGCGGGAAGCATTGTGGACAGACCTATTGGTATGGTCACTGGGCAATACTTCCGGGGTGTACCAACACTCATGGGTTCGATCCCCATAAGCCCACAATCATTCATGGGACCTCCGGGATCATTGCCTTTGTAGTGATCCCGGAATTTCAAAACAATCGATATGAACACAAGAGCATTATTCCGCAATCTGGTATGGACCGCAATCCCTTTAACCATTACGCTGCTTATTTGCTATGCGGCCGACTGGCACTGGTTTGCTGTAGCCGTGTGCTTGTTGGCGACAAACCTTACTGGCTTTATAGAGGGAGTTGCTCGTGGCAATTAAGTCCGGCCCCTGCTGGTCTTGTAAACACTGCTCTGAGGCCGGCAGCAAACGAATAGGTAAGGTGCGAATGAGACGAGCGGCCTGTGAAGCAGCACTTACAAAGGAAATTTGGGACAACTGGAGGTATGCGGCAATGGCCAGAACCAAGAAAGGGGATATCCCAATTCCAGATGGAGGACCTGAGATCGTCCGTGAGGGCTTTTCTTCCGACTACCGTTGGCCTGTGTCCTTCTTACCTGATAACGTGGTGTCATGCCCTTTGTATGAGCTTAGAATGGACTTGGTGGCCGTGAATATGTATCGTAACAAAAAATTCAAGTGATGAGAAACGTATTATTCAAGAAATGGCTGCAAGCGCAGCGAGAAGATGATGGCCGAATCACCAGAAGGGCTTGCTTTGAAGACGACTTTACACATGAGGGCGTGTTCCATCAGTGGGGAGTGACTTATGAAGATGGAGAAGGCAGCTCAACCGTGGCTATTGTTGAAGATTGCGAGGGGTTGATTCACGAAGTTCTGCCCGCGAATGTAAAATTCACCACTGACACAGATGACGATGTGGCCTTTCGAGATGCCGTGGCAATGAGTGTTGTCGCAGGACTGATATCACAAGACCCGCAGGCATGCAATAACTTTGCAGGATGCGGAAACCTCATCGCCCAGCACTGCAGCGTGGCATACAAGGTTGCACGAGAGATGGCCAACTATAAGAAAACTGACTGGTAACAAACAACTAAAACCCTGAATCATGGAAAATCTTAAACACAGTGCCAAGTTTTGGACGTTTGAGCAAAACAATAGCGGAGGATACTTCGTGGTAGACGACAAAAATGGAGTGTGCGAATGTGTGGTAGTTGAAGCACAAACACCTGATGAGGCATGGAATAGATTAAAAGAGATTGGAGACAAGGTAGATGGATTCTGGCGTTCCTGTAACTGCTGTGGCGAAAGGTGGAGCAGTTGGCTGGATGAAGAAGATGGTAAAGATGTACCAATGCTCTATAATGTGCCTTTAGATGAAGCCGAAAAGTGTATGTTTCAGGATAGTGCTTTTGTGCATTATCTGGATGGCACCGTCAAGGAGTTCAAATTCAAGGATAAAGTCTGTAACAAACAACTGTAGAATATGAAAGTATCTTTCAAGCATATTGTAAGGTTCGTGGCTGAAGAGGCAGGGTTGAAGCAATATGAAGCTGAGAAAGCACTAAGGGCCCTGGCCGTTGTCGGCAACAGAGTCCTAGGAAATGGCGATGCCTTTACAATCCCTGACTTTGGGGTGTTTCGGAGCATCACCAGACCCGCACGATCCGTCTATGTGCCCAAAACCGGAGAGCATAGGCAGATCAAACCTAAGAAGGGAATCAAATTTTCACCATCAAAGCAACCCAATGAAAAGCATTGACATTACCAATCTCGAAAAGGTGCTGGACTCAAACAACCAGACCTCCAAACTGACCAAGGCCATTCAGATCAATCCGGCCCTGGCGACCCTACTGTACCAACTCCTCGCCCGACTGCTGGAGTTTATACTCACCTGGCTGATGGATGACTCCGGAGAGAAAGTTTCTTTCTGGAAAGCCGTGAAGGCGTTCTGGTCGGAAGAGTTCTGGACCGCAGTTGGAAAACTACTGAAAGAAGGAAAGGAGCTGGCCAAGCAGCTCAAGTAATGGTAAGCCGGGTGGCGGAATTGGCAGACGCATCGAATCAGACTGTGAAACGGCTGATGTGATATACTACCGAGGATGCAGTAAATAGCATCGTGCAGGTTCGAGTCCTGCCCCGGCTTCTAAAATTTAAACATTATGAACAACAAGTATGTAATCGTAAGGGCCGACCGGGCCGGAGTCTTCTTTGGCATCCTGAAGGAGAAAAATGGACAAGAAGTCACCATGACCTATGTCCGTAAACTACACTACTGGAACGGAGCGGCGGCAGTTGAGCAGCTCGCCTTAAATGGCACATCAAACCCAAATGACTGCCGGTTTACGGTATCCGTACCAGAGATGACAATTGACGGAGTGATCCAAGTCATCCCCTGCTCGAAGCAGTCTATTGATTCACTCAAATCTGTGAAGGAATGGAAGCATTGAGCGATTTCCTATCCATTAAGCATGGATCTGGAGATGGAGATGGATCTGGATATGGATCTGGATATGGATATGGATATGGATCTGGAGATGGATATGGAGATGGAGATGGATCTGGAGATGGATATGGATCTGGATATGGATCTGGAGATGGATATGGAGATGGATCTGGAGATGGAGATGGATATGGAGATGGAGATGGATATGGATCTGGATCTGGAGATGGATCTGGCTTGAAGTCATTCTGCGGTCACGCTGTACACCATATTGATGGGTTGCCTACCGTTATCGAATCTGTAAAAGGTTTCACAGCAAAGGGGTACACAATCAACACCGATCTCACGACAACCAAAACCTATGTAGTTCGAGTCGGCAATTCATTTGCCCACGGGGAAACTGTAAAGGATGCACGAGAAGATGCTGAAGCGAAACACCTGCAACAATCTCCAGTAGAAGAGCGGATAGCACTGTTTCAAGAAACATTCTCCGCATCTTCATCGATACCCGCTAAAGATTTGTTTGACTGGCACTTCAAGCTAACCGGAAGCTGCCAGTTTGGGCGAACACGATTTGTGGAGGAGCGTGGAATTAATCTTGAGAGAGACTCATTCACAGTTCAGGAGTTCATCGACTTGACCAAAAATAGCTACGGAGGGGATGTTATCGCTGAACTTGAAAAATCCTACACATGCCACTCCTAATCCTGTACCTGATGATCGCCGCAGCCCATATAGTGCTGTTTCTCATCGCACCAATGACTCAAGGGCACATACCTGTTTGGTATAAGATCCTGTGGGGCTTATTCTTCCCACTGTTCTGGATTGGATTGTGGGTTATTTCTTACCATGAAAAACACGACAGATGAAACACGATAGAAAGGGGGCTTTAGCCCTACTGATCTTTCTCCTGCTTGGCTATCTAGCCCAAGGGCAGTCTTTCACCCAAATGGCCGTCTCTGGAGGGCTTATGGTGGCCTCCGGTTATGCAGATGGCACTAGGGAAGCACTGAAGTTCCACTACGGCTCCTTTAAGGCTGAACATCCAAACGCAAACGACAGTTATTGGAATCCAGACAAAAGCTGGACCCGGAAGTACAAGAACGGAGACGCGAATCAAGGAGATGCGTTTTTTCTCTCATCTACGGCTCTTGTGTCCCTTACTGATGGATATCACCTGATGGGGTTAGTTCGTAACACCACGGCCATCTCAGCTACTACGGTGTACGTTTGGCGATCAGATAAAGACTGGTGGACTCACACGCCATGGTTGAGGATGAAATGGGAAACCAAAAAACCTATTCTCGCCTACGCTACTGAAATTGTCTTCTTAACCGGTTGCCGTGGGCTTGGGTTTACGGCCGCCTATGACTGGAAATACTGAGCCATGAAAATCAACGAAAACTACTCTGTATCAAAGGACTCCTACAACTGGATCCTGACATTTTGCTCGGAAGGGGATATAAACCCCAAGACCGGAAGTCCAACTGTAACCACCAAAATCACATACCATCCCACCCTTGAGCAAGTTCTCAACAAGTTTATTGATGAGGCTGCCGATGGAGACGACATGTTACAGATTCTTCATCAAATCAAAGAGGCCAGAAAGGATATCGCTGATTTTTGCAAATCGATGAAGTCATGATTGACATCCGCAAATGCCCAACAGACTCCGCCCTTCATGTCTTAGAGATAGAGGAGGATGGGGATGACCTGACCTTCTTTCTCAGCAATGACACCACCGCCCGGGTTCGGGTGGACTGGGAGGATGTAGCCCTCGCACTTGGATTTACCAAAAATCAGATCCGAGTAGAGTACGGAGACTCCGGAGAAGACTACATCACGGAGTTTACCCTTGAAGGGCATCACTTCAACTCCATTGACTACCTGGATAACCGGCACGAAGTAGCCAAAGTGAAACTGCGAAACCATATTTTTGACAAGTACAATACAACCCTATCATGAGAGTAATATCCTTTATACTAATGATGTTCTGTGTGTTTATGCTTGGCGGCTATACCGCAGAGGTAGCATTTGGATGTAGAGAGGTATCCCTATGTAGTTGGATGTGTACTGGTTTCTTTGCTATATTCTGGGCACTAATATTCTTTTCAACAAAACAAGAATCATGAAAAAGTCCAAACACCTGCAGGAGTTCGTTCCTGACAAGTTCTACTACCAGTCCCAGCTCGATGTTCTCGAAAAGATCGGCTGGAGCCACAAAAACTTCGACCGGCTGATAGGCTTTGCCGAATGGTGGAGCAAATTCAGGCCCTCAGAAGTCCTTGGCGCCGCCGTCAAGCGAATCGATACTACTGACGCAACCAAATGGGGCGCATTCTTCTACTGGGAGGGGCATTTGAACGCCACCAAGACGCTCAGCCTTACCCCAGAGGGGCAGAAGCTTCTCATTGACCTGATAAGGCC
>JAUIEA010000184.1 GCA_030429045.1 Bacteroidia bacterium
GGTCCGTTTCCAGGAGGATAAACTGTTCGTCTTTGCTGAACGCATACCCCTGAATGCGAAACTGATATCCCCCGCTGTAGATGATCTCTTCTTCCCGGCCCGTCAACACATCAAATCGGAGAATGGAATTGCCTATCAGTCGGGTATAATGCCGACCATCCTCTAAAAAATTGAACTGACCGGCATCATTTGGAACCAATTGGCTGGATGCCCAGATCTTTTCCAGGGTGAGCGGTTGCTGGCCTGAAAGGACAACCGGGGCCAGCAAGGCCGTGACCAGAAGAGCAGGAAATAAACGCAGGATCATCATGAATGGGGATTGAGATGCCTTTGGGATAGAACAGAATGAGCGCCGCTCAGATTGTGTCCTGGCCAGTTCTGCACCAGTTCTTCTTACCTGGCCAATTGTACGTCCCCTTTGAACAGGCGTCGCGCATTGTTGATAAATTCGACCTCGACCACATAGACAAAAACGGCGGGGTCCATGGGTTCACCCCGGTAAGTACCATCCCACCCGAAATCGGTCTGATTGACGGGAATATCCGTAGTGCGGAAAATGGCATTTCCCCATCGGTCGTAAATGCGGAGCTCGACAATTCGCTTGACCTTTTCCGGATCGGAAAAGGCCGTAAACCCGTCATTGATCCCGTTGCCATCCGGATGGAATACACTGGGGATAAAGACATCTACCTGCAGGGCGACATCGATACGGATCACCGCTTTGACGGTACAGCCGTTTTTATCGGTAACCGTTACTTCATAAGTGACGGATTCCAGTGGCGTGGCGATGGGATCGAGGCAATCCGTACAGCTCAGGTCATTGTCCGGTGACCACTCGATCGAGAGAATATCAGCAGGGGGAATATTGGTAGTGGCCTGGATCGCATAAGACTCTCCATAGGCCAGTTCCACCTCGGTTTCCAGGTTCAATGCGGGTAGAACAAACTCGATCATACTGGTGTCCACTGCCAATAGACATCCCGTCTCATCCCGGACCATCAGGGTGTAGGTCCCGGCAGGGGCGGGGTCCAGCACTGCTTCAACGCTGAAAGATGCCCCGCCATCAAAGGAGTACTGATAGGGGGGGACGCCTCCCGTCACCGGACCGAAAGCGAGCACGCCCAACGGGTCCTGGCAATTGGGCAGAACCGCCATGACCGCCATGGCTTCAGGTGCAGGTATACGGATCACTTCTACCGAATCCAATCCGATACAACCATTTTCCGGATGGACGGTCTCCAGGAGATACCACCCTTCCAGTTGGGTCTCGATCTGCAGTTGCTGGGGCTGGTTGACAGGGAGCCCTGAAGTGTGACTCCAAAGGGGCAGACAGCCATTGCAATTACTCACACTCCCCGTCAGGATAGCCAGCGAGTCATGACAGGACAGGGTGGCTGTATTGCCCGCTTCGACGACGGGCAGTTCAATGTTTTGCTGGACCTCCGTCAAGGCCTGGGCCGTGCATCCGTTGACGGGATTGATCACAGTGAGGCTGTACGTGCCCGGCGCTTGTACAAACAGGCTGTCGGGTGTCCCGGTAGAGATGGGTTGGCCTGTTGCGTCCGACCAGGTCAGGATCCATGTCGGATCAGGATCGGCATCAGGATGCAACCATTGGCCGGTTAGCACACAGGTCAGGAGGCTTGGGTCTGCCAGCTGGACCGTGGGCGGGGACTGGTCAGAGATGACCTCGGTTTCGACCAGGGTGGTACAGCCGTTCATCAGATCAGTGACCAGCAGGGTGTAGGTACCGGGAGTGGCGACCTGAATGCTCTCCAGGCTCGGATCACCGAGGATGGCCCCTCCGGCAGAAGACCAGTCAAATTGCAGGCTGGTGCTGGATGTCACCTGACTTTGGATCAGAAGCAGGGTATCCACACAGGTGAGCGCAGGTACGGGAAGGAGTTGCACTTCCGGCGATTCCTGATCTGCACTGATGGTGACTGTATCCGCTCTGATACAGCCGTTAGTGCTATTGGTCAGCTCGAGGATATACTGTCCGGGTTGGGTGACGACCAAACCCTGCGACAGGTCTGCGACCTGGCTCCCGGAAAGGCTCCACCATGTTCCGGTATAATTGGCCCCCTGGCTGGTCCCTGAGAGCCCGATGGTCTGCAGGGTGTCCAGGCAGGTCAGCGGAGGAGGTGCCTGCAGCTGGACCACGGGCACATCAGGCTCGGAAGCCACGACTATGGTATCCCGGATCAAACAACCCAGAGAATCACGAATGATCACCGGAAAGGATCCGGCCCAAAGCGAATCCATGGCCAGGATACTGCCAAAGGACTGACCGTCATCATAGGAGATCTCGTAGGGTTGGAATCCCCCGGTGATGGAAGTGATCTGGAACGCACCTGCAGGGATCTCCGGACAGGTGACAGGTGTAGTTTGGGCCACCAGTCCCATCGGTTCGGGAATAATGATCTGCAGGGAGGTATCCCAGAGAAATTCGCCACAAAACTCACGATAGGCTACGGCAAAGTACGTCCCGGGGGTCACCCCGGTCAACAGTGAATCCGAGGCTTGAAAGAGCGGGGTATTATCCTTGTGCCAGACTACAGAATCAGTATTTTCAAGGTTTTCCAGCAACAACGTATCTCCGCAATTCGAGTTGATGGTGATGGCAATTTTCGGGCGGATCACCTTGTCAAAGCCGGAAAAATATCCGGCCCAACCGGCGTAGTTATTCCGCCCGAACAAACCGATCTGGAGGGCTCCGTCGCTGTCCACCCGGACATTGCCGGTGAGGTTGGGCGCCTTGTAGGTTGAATATCCCGGATTGCCGGTAACCGGCTGGAAGAGGGCTGGATCGATGGGTGAACCATTCAGTGAAACCGTTTTACCTGTTTCGGCCAGGATCAGCAGTTTCCCTTCATAGGTGGTGTTGCCAATCCTGTTGATATCCATGATATGGTTGATACTGGATTCATCCGAACATCGAAGTGGCGGAACAAAATTCAATCCACCTGTAGGTTCAAAATTGGCACCACCCAGCATCTGGTAGGTATACACCGGATGAGTGGCCCGGATGTACAGGTTTTCAGCAGCAGTGTAATTGCTTTCCGGAATACGATAATACTCGCCAGCATCAAGAATTGCAGAAGAAAGTACATTGTCATTGAGAAAGACTTCCGTACTGTCCTGCGTGGCGATAACGATGGGGGTTTCCAGTCCGTCATGTCCATCCCCGCGAATGGTCACATATTCCTTACCCACCTGTTCGACGGGTACGATCTGGTCGATCCCGATATCCTTGAAATTGTAATTGAATGGTGAACCCAGCCAGGTGCCACAATTCACGACGATCGGCTGATCTGCTTCTACAAGAGTACCCATCAACCCGTTTTCATTTTCTATGGGTTTGTTCTGGTCGACATATACACTGGCGACATAACACTGGCCCGCTTGCAGGATGACCTGGTAAGATCCTGATGGGTAGACCAGCCCGGATCCGGTTTCCAGTCCGATCCCCTCCGTAAATCCGGACACGGTGACCACCGTATTGGGTTGGGTGGCCATGATGCTGAAAAAGTTGGATCGGTTGTTCGTATTGAACCCATTGACCACCGAATTGAAGACATGTCCGATCCGAAAGGAGGTGCCTACAGCTGCTGTGCCTTTAGCCGTGAGCGAACCGGCCTGATCGGTGGTTCGGGTGCGGAAGTTGGCATAGAATGGCTTGGATGCCGATAGTTTGATTCCCTTGTTGTTCAAAGGTTGATGCAATTGATCCACCCGGGTCAGGGTGATCAGGTTATCTACCGGAAATGCATCGCCATTCCCCAGATAGATCCGCTGTGGACTGTTGTTGGATAAGGTGATGGTGGTTAATGTCGCACCTGTGCCATCGACGATCGTTCCTCCTGTACCTGTGCTGATGGTCACCGAAAAGGGAACAGCCTCCGGAGTGGTGAGGTAGAGATACTGCTGGCCGCGTGTATCCCGGGCATGAAAAGCCGGAATCCAGTGCACACTATCCAGCTGGGCCTGCAGTTGAGGTGCAGGCAACAGAAAGAAGAAGAGGAGGGCCGGACAGGTCCACTTCCACATACGATTCGGGTGTATTAAATGCAGTTGAAAGTACGGGATTTTTCGATGAAATGCGACCACCCCTGAAAAACACTCTCCGTTCAGTATTTCTCCAAATGAAAATCACCCGATCGGAGGAACCGACCGGGTGATACCAACACTTCACTTTCTACAGGATAAATAACTTGCGGTGCTCTCTGGCCTGCCGGCCCACCTCCTGTCTGAAGAGGTCAGCTGCATCGGCCAGAATATCCTGCTCGTCTGGATAGGGCACCGGGTGGTTTTTCAACCGTTTCAGTGTTTTTGGATCCAATGCACGTTTGTCTCCCTGAAACCAGACACTTTCAGCCCTGAATTGTGTTTCTGCGGCCACCGGAATGCGCCGAAGTACCCGGCCTGAACGCAGATCCTTTACTTCCATCATCCCTTCCAGGCGGGCCGCCTTGAATTGCCGTGTTTCGAATACCTCGGCCCACACTTCCTTATAGACCTTGATCTTGATATCATTTCCGTTGGTGTCCTTCATGACATTCCCCCGCTCGTCCAGGGCATATCGAAATCCATCTTCGACAGAATTCCGCTCCTTCCATTTGCGTTCCTCGATGCCATCCGGGCTTACATCGACATCCAACAGGACAATGGTTGTTTCCAGGTCACAATCCCGGCAGGGGGCTCCATCCGGCAAGATGCGCAACCAGCGATGATCGACTGAAGAGGTAAACGTTTCCTCCAATTGCAGCCTGTAACCCCCGGGCAGAAAGGCCCGGGCCTGGTTGTCGATCTGCAAACGCATCAGGCTGTAGCTCAACACTTCTGCACGGTCTTGCAACTGACGGGTGGCTGAATCACCCGGACGGAAAGAAAGGCTTTTTGCAAAATGGGAATACGCCTCTCTTGCAGCTTGTTTATCGCCATATTCAGCCTGTTCGAGGGCCTGTTCCCCCAGTTCTTTCCGGCGATCCGCCGCCTTGATCCTGGCCTGCGGGATCAGGTCGCGCAACGGATACAGACGCAGTGAAACGCTCTGTCCACTGCCAGGATAGGTCATCGGCAGATAGGGACTGATCCATTCCTGGCGATTATCGATCCGATCCGCCACGGCCAGAATGTCCTCCCAGCGGTCCGGAGACGGGCTGTTCAATAGTTTTTCCAGCTGGTTGATCTCCCTGGTGTTCATTTGATTGAAGGCCAGCTCAAGGGTGCGGATATCTCCATCTTCGGCCTTTCCCTTGCGGACCAGTTCCAGGGCTTCCTCGACAGCCTTGGAGTATTTGCCTTTTTCATACAATCGTTGAGGAGAACTACACGCTCCCAATAGCAGGATCAGGAGGATCGGGATGGTGTACAGGTTTTTCATGGCTGCTCTTTTTAAGAAGACGAAGATGGTGGTCTTTCTGTTCTTATCACACCGTTAAGGAAACATCTGATGTTGTTAAGGAATGAGAAAGGTCTTGGGCATTGGGCGTTAGGGGTTGGCTTTCCTCGGGGTTGGAATGCAGAGTTATTGGGTTATTTCGATATTTCGTGATTGCGATATTTCGACAATCAGATGGTCAATTCGAACCAGGAATGGACAGCTGAGGAATCAGGGCTGTGGGCCGAGGACCGGGGGAGTATTCTAAAAAGTGTGTCAACACTTTTTAGGCCCGGGTATGCCCTGGAGGCCGTAGGCCGAAAGGGCATACC
>JAUIEA010000185.1 GCA_030429045.1 Bacteroidia bacterium
CCAGATCTGGCCATCCAGGGTGGTGGAGGAGAGGAACACACGCCCGTCGGCATGCACGAGGTCCATGATACGTCGATTGACCCGGTTGGGGTCGACGCCTTCGGGTGCCCAGCGGAAGTGCGTGACGGAAAGCTCCGGATAGGGGCCGACTTCAAAACCGAGGGCGTGGATGGCCTGATGAAAATATTGACAAAGGAGTATTTTCTCCCTGAGCGCATCCCGGAACATGTTCACGCCGAACATTTTCAAGGCAAAGTACATGCGCAATCCGCGAAAATGCTTGGTGAGTTCAGGCGATAGATCAGCCGGTGACCATCCCAGGTCTGCGAGAGCGGCATCCTGCATATAGTTGGCCTGGTAATACTGACTGGCATGCAGCTGCTGGATGTCCCGGATCAGGACAGCCCCGGTGCCATAGGGTAAAAACAGGCCCTTATGTGGGTCGATCACCAGTGAATGTGCTCTCGAGATCCCCTGCAACCGTGCCTTCAGTTCCGGGACGAGATAGAAAAACCCGCCGTAGGCAGCATCGATATGAAACCAGAGTTGATGGGTTTCAGCCAGGTCCGCCAGGCGATCCAACGGATCAATACTTCCCGTATCCGTGGTCCCGGCTGAACCAATGATCAGGAAAGGGATGAGCCCATCCGCCTTGTCCTGCATGATCTGTTGTTCAAGGGCCTCCGGGATCATGCGGTGGCGGTCATCCAGTTCGATCTCCCGAAGTGGGCTGAATCCGAGTCCGGCAATGCGAAGGGCCTTGTGCAGGCAGTGGTGCATCCGTTCGCTCCCGTAGATCACCAGCCGCTCATAATCGGAAGGCCGCACCTGGCGCGCATCCCGTGCGGTGGTGATGGCAATCAGATTGGCTATGGATCCGCCACTGCTGAGGTTGCCTCCGGTTGTTTCGGGGAAGCCGAATAACTCCGTCATCCATCGAATCAGGAAGTGTTCCAGGGCCACCGCCCCGGGATTGGCAAATGCTACTCCCGCATAGCGGTTGGTGACCGCCGCGAGGAGGTCTCCCAATGAAGAGGGGAGGACACCACCGCCGGGTATATAGGCCAAGTGCCCCCCTGATGCCGGGTTCAGTCCTGCATAATCCACTTTCTGGCGCATCTCCTCCAGAATACTGGACAATGAGTCACCTTCTTCTGACAGTGCAAAGCCAAAATCCTGTTGCCGTTTACCGTGTTCAGGCTTCCGGTAAGCCTGGCCCTCCCTGGTGTCAGTCAGAAAATCGTCCGTATAGATCTTCATCTGGTCCAGCCATTGGCCCCATTCTTCAGGTGAGGGCTCCATGCCGGAGGTGCGCTCTTCCAGGGTGGTGATCTGGTGCAAAAGGGATTGGAGGTCGGTGTGCATAAACGGATCGCTTGAGGAGAAGAATCATGAAAAAAAGCAAGATTCTTGAATTTATTTACAAAGAAGGTAACTTAACGGTCCCAAATTGCATTATAGAAAAAACATTCCCTCGCATGCGAATCAGCATCCTGCTTTCCCTGTTTGTTATCCTGGGCCTTTCCGGCCTGAATGCCCAGATCCAGTACACCCTCCAATTGGAGCGTCCGGCATCTGTTTCAGATGAAGATATCAAGGCTCTCTTTTCTGAATATACCGACATCCGGAACGTCCAGGTGGGCGGCAATCGTCTCAGTCTCACCGTGCCTGACAAAGACGACTATCCCATTTTGACCATCCGGGAGATCCTGGCACAAAAGGAGGTGGCAGCCACGGATGTTCAGACCCAGCCTGCCCGTGCCTACGGTGCGAAGAAAAAATCTCTGGAATCGGCACAATTCAAAGTGTACGGCAATTGCGGGATGTGCAAGGACCGGATCGAACGGGGTGCGCGATCGGTCAAGGGTGTGGTGATGGCCAACTGGAGCATCGAAACCCAACTGCTGACCCTGAAGTATCTCCCGGGAAAGACCTCTGAAGAAGCTATTCAGAAGGCGATTGCAGCCATTGGTCATGATACGGACACCGCCAGAGCGTCCGACGAGAGCTATGAAAACCTGCATGGTTGTTGTAAATACGATCGTCCGACCTCTCCAACGAAGTAAGGCTGCGGCCCGATGACCGAGTCACCTGGCCTTCAGCGCCAAATCGGATTGTTTCCCCTGGCACTGATCGCCATAGGCGCGTGTATCGGTTCAGGCATTTTTCTTACACCCAGTGATATAGCGGCTAAGGTCCCGCATGAGAGTGGGATCCTGATCGCGTGGTTGATCGGGGGCTTCGTCGCCCTGACGGGCTCACTCACATTTGCTGAACTGGGGAGCCGATTTCCCGGAGCGGGCGGTGTGTATGCCTATTTGAGGGAAGGATATGGTGATCTGGTGGCCTTTCTGTACGGATGGGTCAGCCTGACCGTGATCACCTCCGGTGCCATCGCAGCATTGGTCCTGGCCTGTGTGCGCTATCTCAACTATTTTCTGCCCTTCGGCCCCGATGCCATCCCGGTCATTGGAACCATCCTGTTGATCTTGCTCACCCTGGTGAATATCCGGGGTGTGAAGTCGGGCGCTGGGGTTGCATCCGTCCTGACCCTGATGAAGATCCTGGGCATTTTCATGATCGTTGCTGTGGGTGCCTGGTATTTTTTCGGGACTTCCGCAGCGGCTGTGAATGATACCGGCAACTGGGGTGTTGCCGGTTTGGGACTGGCTCTGGTGGGTGTGTTCTGGTCGTATGGCGGCTGGCATCATGCCTCTTTCCTGGCCGGGGAGACCCTGGAGCCCAAACGCACCGTTCCTCGCGCCATGATCATCGGCGCACTGGTGGTGACCACCGTTTATATCACAGCCAACTGGGCTTATCTCCGGTTGCTTTCACCACAGGAAATGGCAGGGTCCTCAGCGGTTGCGGCAGATGCGATCGGACAGGTCTTTCAGCAGGGAGGATTGTTGATTGCGGTCCTGATCGTCCTCTCTACCCTGGGAACGGCCAGCATCTATACGCTGTCGGCGCCCCGACTCTATTATTCCATGGGACAGGACGGGGCCTTTTTTCCTCAACTGGCCCGGATCCATCCGAGATTCCAAACCCCCTACCTGGCCATCCTCCTCCAGTCCGGATGGTCCATTGTTTTGCTGTGGTTCTGGGCGACTTTTGAGAATCTGATCACCTACGTGGTGTTCATGGATATCGTGTTTATGGTGATGGCCGGTTTTGCCCTGTTTCTGTTTCGGAAACGGAAGAATCTGGACCCACCCGCATTTCGAGTACCACTCTTTCCCATCGTCCCCCTGGTCTACCTGGGGCTTTGCTTGTTGTTTCTGGTGACATTGCTGTGGAGCCAACCCCGGCAAGCCTGGGCGGGCATACTGGTATGTGCAGCTGGAATCCCGGTGTACGGGTGGTTCAGAAAGCAAAGGAGGATGAGACTGGCTTAGAAGGAGAATCTGCTATCTTTGAAAACTAGTCATTCATTTGATCCTTCTCTTCTATGCCTGATCAACGTGTCAACCGAACCGGGTGGTATCTGCCCATGTTGGTCCTATGCTGTCTTTTGGGCTCGTTTGGATCAGTTGCCCAAACCAGTGCCTGTCAGCAGGCCTTCACCCTGGGCCCGGATCAGATCCTCTGTGCACCCCAGACCCAAACCCTGGTCCAGGTGCAGAGTGACTGGGATGTCCTGAACCTGGGATGGGATGTCAGTCCGGTACCGGTTTATATCGATTCGGCTTCCTGGTCTGTTACTCCGTCCAACACGGAAACCCTGATCGCCCAGGCGCAGATCCGCTCGCCGAATATGATCCAGAACGGTGATTTCAGTGGTGGGAACAGTGGCTTTACGTCTTCCATGTTATACGCTCCGTTTACCCTGATCATTCCGGGTTCCTATGCTATTGTCAACGATCCGTCGGCGATTCATCCTGATTTCAAGCAATGCCAGGATCATACGACCGGAACAGGGGCCATGTTGGCGTGCAACGGCAGTTTGCTGCCCAATCGGGATATCTGGTGTCAGAATGTGACCGTAGAGACCGGCGGCACATACGACCTGTCTTTCTGGTCTTCGGCCCTGACGGAGAATGAATCCCCGGAACTGGTTTTTCGGATCGATGGCCAGAATTTTGGCACGCCGAACATCCTGGGACCTGTGACCTGTGAGTGGCAGGAAACTACCCTGTCCTGGACAGCGGGTACGCAGACCAACGTCCAGATCTGCATCCGAAACCTGAACGGCGCGAATTCCGGGAATGATTTTGCGATCGATGACATTGTCATGCAGGAAAAATGCTGGATATCCGATACGGTCACCGTTCGACATGTCCCTGCACAGTCGACCACCCTGGATACCTTGCTGTGCAAGGGTGAATCTTTCACTGTAGGAGGCATTCCCATCGTAGATTCCGGATCGGATACCATTGTGGTGGCAGATATATGGGGTTGTGATTCAACGATCTGGGTGGATGCCTATTTCTGGGATCCGATCATCAGTGTTCCAGATCCAGACACATTGAACTGCATCTCTGATCAGGTCGCCATCGCGGCTTCCGTGCCGGGTGGCCCGGGCAATCTGACCTTTTCATGGACAGATCCTGCAGGCAACCCCTTATCGGGGGTCACGGATCCGGTTGTGACGGTAGATGAACCCGGGATCTATACCCTGACGGCTTCACTGACGGCATCCAATGGGGAATGCACCATCCAGAAGATGATATCCGTGGTTGAAAACAAGATCATTCCCGTTGCAGATGCGGGTCCGGACGGGGCATTGACCTGTCTGTCAGATTCTGTACAGGTAGGGCCGGCGTCCCTCCCAGTCCCCCTGCTGGCAGAATGGATCAACCTGGGTGATCCGGCCTGGGGCATGCAGACCGGAGCTCAACAGACCGTTGGCGCGCCGGGCATGTATCAGCTACGGGTGATCGACCCGGAAACAGGCTGCAGTGCCGTGGATACGGTGGCGGTCCAGGATTTGCGCAAAACCCCGGGTGGATTGACGGTTGATGTCCAGGCCCCGGTATGCCAGGGCGAGAACGGTCTGGTCGAGGTCATCAGCCTGGAATCAGGCGACCCTCCATTTGAGTTGATACTCGAAAGCACCGGCCAGACCATCACCGGGGGGCCGGTGTTTGCTGCGCTGGGCTCCGGTGATTATCTGCTACATGTCACCGATGTAAACGGCTGTATGTGGGATACCCTGCTGAGCGTCCCGGAAACCGTCCTGCCCACCCTGAAACTACCACAGGGATTGACAGCAACGGCCGGTGAAGGGATCATGGTCACGCCCGTACTCGGGTTTTCCGATTCGCTGGTCACCGGTTACAGCTGGACGGTACCCGGCCTGGTCCTGGATTGTCCGGATTGCCCTCAGGTACAGGTCACCGGTTTTGGTGACGGTATCCTGACCCTGTGTGTCCAGTTGGGCCCGGATTGTGAGATCTGTGCACAGACCTTCGTGAGTTTTGAGGATACGTGGACCAGTTATGTGCCGACCGCTTTCTCTCCCAATGAGGACGGGATCAATGATCTGTTCAGGCCCTTCATCAACGATCAGGTGGTCCAGCGAATGGAGCAACTGGCGATATTTGATCGGTGGGGGAACGAGTGTTTCAGGTGGATGCATGACCCGGCCAATAGCCAGACAGGTGGATGGGATGGA
>JAUIEA010000021.1 GCA_030429045.1 Bacteroidia bacterium
TTAGTCGCCCGTGAAGAAAGGAAGTGAGGACTGCCACGGCGGAAGTTGAAAACTCGAGTCGAGAATACATTGCGAAGGTGATGTGTCGATTGGGCCGAGGACTGAGGACCGAGGGCCGATAGGACGAGCAAGGGTTCGTAGCGGCTGCTTGAGCTGCCGCCTCAAGGCCCATGGTGTTTTCTAGATGGTAAGATGAAGGCCAAATTCTGATACAAGCCCCGAAGGGGCGAAATATCTCAGCGTTGGGCAACGCCCAACGAACCAAATAGGTAAAATGCAAAAGCCCTGAAGGGGCGCAATCAACAAGTCAAACAGACAGAGAGATGAAATGACGGAGAGACGGTGGGACCGTGAGACTGTGAGACAAGGCGGAAGGCGGAACGCGGAAAGGAGGAATGAATAAGGTATTGGCCGTTGGGTTTTGGGCGTTGGGCGTTGGCTTTCTTCCGGGTTCGAATGCAGGGCTATTGCGTTAAGGCGATATTTCGTTAAGGCGTTATTTCGAGGAAACTGGAACGTGGGCCAGGAATGAGGAATGAGGAATCAGGAAGTGAGACTTTGGGACTGTGAGACTGTGAGAACGTGAGACTGCGTGACGAGGAGTTGGAAAGCGTGCTTTGTAAGGGTGACTTTAGTCGCCCGTGAAGAAGGAAGTGAAGAATGCCACGGCGTAAGTGCGAAATCGGAAGATGGAAGGCGGAAATGATGTAGAAAAGTGAGACAGTGAGACGTTGAGACCCTGTGGTAATCCGATGATTTCAGTTTCCATTGAAGTCTATATTCGTAGCGGCTGCTTGAGCTGCCGCCTCGAGGCCCATGGTGTTTTCTATATGGTAAGATGAAGGCCAAATTCTGATACAAGCCGCGAAGGGGCTAAATATCTCAGCGTTGGGCAACGCCCAACGAACCAAATAGGTAAAATGCAAAAGCCCTGAAGGGGCGCAATTCTGGTTGGTCAGACGAAGGCGGAAATTGAATCTTGCCGCCCACCAGGCTCTGTTCCGGTGCGCTGTCATCCGACGATTCAATGGTATCGAGGTTCAGTCTCCGGTGCCATGTACGATCGAACCGCTATCTTTCCCATTCAATCATCCGGGCCCAGACTATCTGCACGTTATGAGAAATCCAAGGATATATGATCACGTTCTGGCGATGTTCATGATTATCGGGCTCTGCATGCCCGGCCAGAGAATGCACGGTCAGCAGACTGACACTACAGGACGGCGAGTTGACCTGACCTTCCGCATGTCCGGTTATGCCAAATACCTGCAATCATCACTCCTGCTCAATGGTGGATTTGCAGGCGTACCTCCTGATCTGCTGGATCAGTTTCTGGGAAACAGCATTCACGATCACCTCGTTCATCTGCGACTGAACACCTCATTGGAAGTGGGGAACATCGTCTTCCATACCGGCTGGCGGGTACGAACATTTTATGGGGACCAACCCCGATTATACCGGTTGATCGGAGAGGATTACGGGAAGGAGATCGATCGCTATGCCAATGACCAGACAGATCTGTCCAGTCTGTGGCTGAACCGGAAAGGATGGGTGATCCACTCCGTACTGGATCGCGCCTATGTCGAGTGGCGTGGAAAATGGGATGAGATCCGACTGGGGCGGCAACGCATCAACTGGGGGCGGGCATCCCTCTGGAATCCCAATGATCTCTTTAATGCCTATTCCTTTATCGACTTCGACTATGAAGAACGGCCCGGAACGGATGCCCTCCGCTGGACCCATACCTTCGGCAACTTCACCAGCCTGGAGGTAGCCGCACGATGGGCCGACAGCCTGTCCGGTACCACCATCGCTGCCCTGTACAAGGGCTATTATAAAGGCATCAACTACCAGGCCCTGGCCGGGTACTATCGCGATGACCTGGCGATAGGCGGAGGATGGGAAGCGGACCTGGGCATGTGGGGATGGAAGGGCGAAAGCACTGTTTTCATACCGCTGTCCACCACCGATCAACGGAGTACCGTAGTATCACTCAGTACCGACCTGACCCGGACCTGGGAGTCCGGGCTGCTCCTCGGAGGTGGTTATCTGCTCAACACCTCGGCCAGCAGTTCCTCTGCCAGCCTTTTTGCGGACCTGAATGAACGGGTAGATGCCCGCAGCCTCTATCCCTACCGGCACAGTATACTGGGTCAGATCGGTTACCCGGTCACTCCCTTGTTCAACACCAGTCTGGCGGTTGTGTACAGTCCAGGCAAGGAGAACACCCTGTTCATCAGTCCGGTACTCTCCTATTCGCTGGCTTCGGATTGGGACCTGGACCTGACCGGGCAGATCGTCGCCCAGGATAACGGGGAGAAATACACCTCGCCGCTACAGGCCTTCTTTCTGCGCCTGCGATGGAGTTATTGAACTCTTATTTCCGGAAAACGAAAAAGGGAGGCTTCATCTAGATGAAACCTCCCTTTTTTACATTCTCCAGGAGAACTTAATCTACCTTTTCCAGTCCCATCAGACCAACTCCGTCGGAGCTGTTGACCCGCACCCAGTATCGACCGGCTGGCAGGAAACTCAGATCCCAGGAGGCCTGAATGGTGGTGCCCTCTACGACTTGCGAGGAGATCGCCCGACCGAACAGATCCATCAGGTCCAGTCGGACCTGCTGTGGCTGGTCAAAGGTCATATCCAGATAGGCCCGACCCTGAACGGGGTTGGGGAACAGATTGGCCTGAATCAGCCCGGGCAGGTTGTAGATGCTGCTGGTCTCATCAATGGTGACACAGGTTTCGGCAGTACATCCGTTGCAATCTGTAACGGTTACGCAATATTCCCCTGCGGGCAGGTTGGGCGGACCCGGATCTGTTGTTCCATCCGACCACTGGTAGGAATAGGGTTGGCAACCGCCGATCACCGTGGCGGTAATGGTGCCATTGGACTGTCCCGGATCAGCGGGTGTAGATGAAGCAGCAACGATCAACTCGGCTGGTTCGCCTACGATATAGGGACCAAAAACGGCGGACTTGCCCGTTTCTGTATTGATGATACAGGAGTACGGGCCAGCCGGGATGTTTTCCAGGATCGGATCAGTGTCAGGAGCATTATCCCAGCTGAAAGTCAGACCGGGTGCACCGCCGGTCAGGTTGAGGGTGATGCCTCCAGTGGCTGTGCCATAGCAATCGGCATCCTCGATCTGGGCTTCTACCTGGGGCAAGCTGTTGACCACCATTACGGACTGGCAATCCAGATCGCTATAACAGGCATCAAACGCATTCAGGCAAACGGTGTAGGTGCCTGGCAGGCTGTAAAAATGTGTCAGGCTTTCTTCATCGCTGGTAGTGCCATCTCCCAGATCCCACTCATAGGCAGTTGCATTCGAGGAGGCATTGTCCAGGGATACTTCATCGAAATAGGGGACAGCCACAAAAGCGGCCACGGCGGTCAGTCCGGTTTGGTCGATATCGATGCGGATCTGCTCTCCCTGGCTGAGATTGGTATAGGTTCCGCTGGCGGAACTGCGCAACTCGGCAGCCCGGACCATATAGTCAGTCACGCCTTGTCCGGAGCAGACATCCTTGTAGTTGGCGTCGGTAATGGGTTCGGTTGTCAGCAGGAAATAGTCCAGTTCATTCGCCTTTTTCTTGTAGACATAGTAGCCGGAAGCACCGGCAACCGGATCCCAGGCAAGGTCCACATCCAGGCTGTTGGGGGTGGCCGTCAGGTTCTCTACCGGACGAAGCATATGCATACGCAGGGTAGGATCGCCCATCAGGGAGATATGGATGGACATGGGGCTGTAGCCCGACTGATACATCGCACCGTTGTTGTTCATGCTGATCTGGGAGGCGAAGCCGATATGCTCACCCAGGGCCATGTGGTGGAACATCCAGTTGGGGCGAGCGGCCCAGGCATTGGTCAGGGTGGCCCCGGAGGCAATAGTCGCTCGAAGGAGGTTGTTGGTCTTGTCCCAGTCGCCAAAATAGGAGCCGAAAACCATGGTAAAGATGGATCTCAGGGAGTCATTGGCCAGGTTGGCAGTGGTGGTAATACCGGAGGCTGACGTATAGGATCCGGCGCCACAACCATAGGACCACAGGTAGCTCTCATCGAGCATGGTGGCCCGGTAGGGCAGTTCCTTGACGTTCTCATAGCCGAACATGGGCGCGAAGTTCTTCCAGCCGTTCTGCCCGAATCCCTCTGCAAATCCACCGAAGTTGTTCTGCACCAGGCCGCGTTCTTCGGCGATGACCATGCCTGTTCGCCAGGCGTGATCCTTGTTCAGGTATCGGCGCAGGAGTTCTTCTTCTGATTCAGCAAAAGCGGGCATATTGGCAAAATCTACCCGCCCGACCTGGAGTTCGACCTTGGATGGAAAGGTGCTCTGATCGAATTTTCCGTCGCCGGGAATATTGTCATTTCGCGGATCATTGGGGACTTCTGTATTGACGGATTGATCGGTCCAGGTGCCATCCAGTTCACCGTAGTAGCCATCACAGGGCCAGGCTCCCTGGTGATCCGGGACGTGCCCGTCCGGAGCGATATAACCGGAATACGGTACCGGTACATGGCCCAGCAGGAATAGGGTTTTGTTATCAGCAGTTTCGCCATTGGCCCAGGACTTGATATTGTTTTTCACCGTGGGTACCGGATCATTCCGGTCGACATACAGCGTTTGTACGCGCCATCCATCCAGTTGAATGTCACTGACCAGGGTGCTGATCTCCGCAGCCAGGCTTGTTTTGAAGGTACTGTCGATCACGACGAGGCAGGCTCCCCGATAATGGGTAGCGGGCACTTCTATCCCAGCGTAGATATAGCCATTGCTGAATCCGCTGCCATAGCCTGCCAGGTTCTTGGCAATGCGATATTCATACGCTTCTCCGACCACTACATTCGTATCGACCCAGGAGGTCTCAAAGTTCATGGCATTTCCTATCGGGCTGGCCCAGGAAATATTGTTTTTGCCTTTTCGATAGATGGTATAGCCGGCACATTGCAGATCCTGTACCCAGTCCAGGGTGATCTGAGGCGGGTTGGCCTGAATTTCTGCCTGGATGATCACCGATTGTTTGGCATCATTGGCATTCTGTGCAAAAATAAAAAGGGGAAGAGTGGCGAACGCCAGAAGGAGAGTTACAATACGCATGGGTTCAGTAGAGTTTACATGGTCGAAGTTACAGCTTCCCGAGGATAAAAAGGGCGGCATCGGATATTCCGATGCCGCCACAACCGTCTGGTTGAATAGATCGTAATGCTTTCCGGGTTATTTGACCGGATAGATGATCCGGGTCAGCCATTTGGAGGTGTCAGGCTCTTCACCCGGGTCTGTCACGTATTCCTCGATAACCGGGGCACTGCCTTCGATCCCGAATTCATGGAGGTAGGCAGCCATGGCTTCATGAGCGGCGCCACTTCCTTCGTAGGCACCCAGATAATCGATGACCTTGGCCTTGCCAGCCGGCAATTCGACGACGGAAGCGCCTTTGACGGTCACCGGGGCTGCAATAGGAATGGCCGTGGCCATATCAGCCTGCTCATTCACCTCATCCCATTCGAAGTATAGTCCGGATGGGGCACCGGCGACAGTGGCTCCGGCAGACATGGCCTTGCCATAGATCGCAGGCATCTGCTTCGCGAAGAAAGCACCCATATCCTTCCATGAAACCGTTTCCCGGTGAGCCAGATAGGTACGTGCTTCCATGTCCACGGTCTGGATGGTATAGCCGTCATAAGTAGGGGCCAGGGCGTTGGCATCGACCATTTCCTTGAGTCGGTTCATGCCTTTCTCGAATTCTCCACCCATCATCTTGTCCATGCTGACGAACAGTCCCATCGCATTCATGGGGAATGGTGTGGTGCCTTTGAAGCCCCAGGTCACTTTGGTGCCCGTCTCCACGGAATCCAGGGTGATGTAGGCCTCGGACTCGGATTCCCAGGGGAGGATGAATTTCAGATGAGAATCGACGCGGCGATTTTCTTCTACTGCCGTGATGGTCTGGATGCCTTCTCCGACCTCGTCGTTTCCGCTCCAGTGCTGCGTAGACCCGACAGCTCCATCTTCACCTTCGTAGGTGACGACCTGGTCCGGATCCTTATCACCCCAGGGTGCCCACTCATTGGCGGCTTTGAGGGAGGAGACATGTTTGAACACAAACGAGGCTGGTGCCTCGATCACAATATCACGTGATACTTCGTAGTCTTTGGGCATGATCAGGCCGACGATCAGCACCAGGGCGATCAGGCCCAGGATCAGTAAGCCGAGAATTTTCAGAATGCGCATTGGTAATTGTTTAGGGGGTGAAACTGGTATGAAAGATAAAAAATTGAATTGAATTACACCTTACGGCCAAATAACCAGGCAGTTATGCTGGCCAGGATCAGTCCGAGAAGGAAGCCGTTGATGGCCAACTCGGGATGTCCGCTGATGAGGGGTATGAGTACTCCGACCAGCCCTGTCAGGAGCACGGGGGCATCCCTGCGGATGTGCTGAATTGATTTGATGGCGGGAAACCGGATGGGGGATACCATGAGCAGAGCCAGGGCCAGGGCCAGGGCCATCAAGACCGGGGTGATGGGCCATGATGTGAAAACGGCAGGTAGCTCGGGGACCCAGAGGGCGAGCCCGACATACCACAGCGCATTGGCCGGGGTGGGCAGTCCAATAAAGTGGGGCTGGGAAGGCAGGAGATTGAATTGGGCCAGCCGCCAGGCACTGAATACCGGTATCAGGGTACACACAATGGTAGTGACCTGTCCGGCAGGGAGGAGGTGAAAGAAGAGGACAGCGGGTGCAACCCCGAAGGTGACCATATCGGCCAGGGAGTCTAGCTGCTTGCCCAGTTCCGATTGCTGGTTCATCGCCCGGGCGACCAGTCCGTCCAGCACATCCAAACAGGCTCCCAGGACGATCAGGCCAGCGGCCAGTCGGACATCCTGGGTGAGGATGGCACTGAATCCTGCGGCCAGGTTCCCCAATGTGAACAGATCGGCGATCTTGAGTTTGATCATCTTTCGAAGGTACGATGAACGAAGGTATTCAAAGGCGGAAGTCCAAAGGCGGAAGTCGGAAGTCGGAAAGCGGAAGTCGGAAAGCGGAAGTCGGAAAGCGGAAGTCGGAAAGCGGAAGTCGGAAAAGATTTGCCCATTACCTAACACCCAACACCCAACACCCAACACCCAATCCCCAACACCCAACACCCAATCCCCTTTTTCCTACCCCTTTTCTTGTATTTATCCCATTCATATATGATTTAGGCATAATATTTGTCTTTTTCATCATGCGTCAACATCCGGGCGGAATCGCGTAGAAACCCAAACCCACACACCCACCGGTTGAAGATGCAGGAACCGCATGCCCCTGAGTCACTCAAGGGTTGCTCTTCATGTATGGAACCGGCGGAATAGGCTCGCTCCTGTAGTCACCCTATAGGAAAACCAAAACGCTGAATATCCCATGCGCCACATCCCCTTTATCGGAACACTCATCGTGTTCCTCCTTGCGGCCATTGTGCCCAAGACCAGCCACGCCCAATGTACCCTCCAGTGTCTTTCCGGCCCTGTAGATATCCCATTGGACAACACCTGTTCTGCAACCGTTGATCCGGCTGCACTCATTGTCAATAACCCGGATTGTAATCCCCTGGATCTGGAATTGGCCGATGAATCCGGTTTTCCGTTTCCCGGAAATACACTGGGATTCAATCAGTTGTATAAACTGTATACAGCCCGGATCACCTTCAATGGACCCCCGTCTCAGACCTGTACGGTCAAGATTCGGGCTGTGGACAACATTGCCCCGACCATTGCTACCAATTGTATGGATGTCACCATTGCCTGCAATGCCGACACCTCTGTCGCCAATGTCCAGCAGCCCGCATTCAGCGACAACTGCGGCCCACTGGTGGTCACCCGTGCGGATCTTCAGCTGAATGGCTCCTGTCCGAACGTGCCCTATCGGATCCGGCGGACCTTCACCGCAACCGATCAGGGCGGCAATACCGCCACCTGCTCCCAGACTATCAGTCTGAGTTATCAGCCCCTGAGTGGAATTATGGCTCCTCCCCAAGTGGTTATTCTGGATTGCCTGGGAAGTCCCTATGATCTGAGCTTGACAGGTCAACCCTTTTTGAATGGCCAGCCGCTTACCACTGGGGATTATTGCGGCTTTACAGTCGGGTATGTGGATACGAACGATCCCAATCCGCCCGCCAATCCATTGATGATCGGCCGGTTGTGGACGGTGGAAGACTGCCAGGGGAATACGGCAACCTATCAACAGACCATCACGGTCATTGACAGTGAACCCCCACAGATCACTTGCCCACCTAACCTGACCATATCTGCATCGCCCAACAATTGCAATGTGGAGACCACCCTGCCCCTGGCAACGGTTGTGGATACCTGTTCGGGACTGGATTTTATAACAGCTACGGCTAACGGCGTGCCCTTTCCCTATGGCGCACCGCATATTTTCTCTGTCGGTACCCACTTGATCACCTATACGGCCACCGATGTGGTCGGCAATACGGCATCCTGCAACTTCCAGCTGACTGTGGTGGATAACTCACCACCGATGATTACCTGCAACAATCTGGGCATTGACCTGCTTCCTTCCGGAAGCGTGGACATCCAGGCCGCGATGTTCCTCTTCACCTTCAATGACAACTGCGGGATCAATACCATCCTGGCGCGGCGGACCGACCAGATCCCCCTGCCACCGTTCGGGACAACGGTCAACTTTACCTGCGATGATATCATGAACAATCCCATTCCCGTGACGGTGCAAGTCACGGACCTGGGAGGAAACGCGGTCACCTGTACCGCCCAGATCACCGTCCAGGACAAGGTGGCTCCGGTGATCCTCGAATGCCCGAAAGACACCTTCATCGATTGCAATGTGCTCAACCCGGATCTGTCGGTTTACGGGACGGCAACCTTCATCGATGCCTGCGGGGTGAGCAATGCCTATACAGAGGATGACCAGCGCAACAAGTGCGGCTCCGGATTGATCATCCGCCAATGGGTGGGCACCGATCCATCCGGCAATTCCACCGTCTGCGGACAGATCATCGATGTGATCAATGGCAATCCGCTCAGTGATGACCTGATCAACTGGCCGGATGATACCACCTTCTTCGGGTGTACGCCGATCGAGTTTCTCCAGGTGGATGAACTCGAGCAACCCTATAAGGAACCGATCGTGGATCTGTCCGTGTGTTCCATCATAGCCATCGGGCACAAGGATGAGGTACTGGTGGTTGCGAACCCCGGTTGTTACAAGATCCTGCGGACCTGGACAGTAGTGGATTGCTGTATCTACGATCCGAACAATCCCAGTGCCGGTGGCATCTTCACCCATGTCCAGCTGCTCAAGGTCATGGACAACGAAAAACCGGTCATCAACTGTCCGCCCACCCTCGAGGTGGCCGCAGATGGCGATTGCGGGACCTCCTATGTGACGGTGCCCGAACTGGAAGTCACGGATTGTAACCCGAAGGTGAAGATCACCAACAATTCACCCTACTCGGACAAAAAAGGCGCGGATGCTTCCGGTACCTACCCCTACGGAAAGACCAAGGTGACCTTCACCGCCAATGATATGTGTGGCAACTTCTCCCACTGTACCCTGGAGATCGTCGTCACCGACCTTTCCCCACCGACCCCGATCTGCAAATGGGGGTTGAGTGTCGACCTTGGCTTGTGTGAAGGAGAAATTGTGGCCAAGATCAATGCCTCATTCTTCAACAACAAGAGTTATGACAACTGCTCCCTGAACGGAGCCCTGACCTTTTCATTCTCCTCCGATGTGACGGATGTGGATACCATGTTCACCTGTGACAACCTGGATACCAACTATGTCCAGATGTGGGTAACCGATGAGCTGGGGAATCAGGATTACTGCAAGACCTATATCCTTGTCCAGGACAATATGGACCTCTGCCCGTCGGGGAAACCCACCAAGATCATGGGGTCCATCCTGGCCGAATCCGGAGATCCGATCTCTGGGGCCCAGATCCTGCTGACGGGACCGGTCAGCCAACAGACGGTCACCGGTGCAAATGGAAAATACAGCTTCCTTGACCTGCCACCCGGAGGTGACTATCAGGTAACAGCATCCAAGTCGACAGACCCGCTCAAGGGCTTGAGTACCTATGATCTCCTACTAATCCAGAAGCATCTGCTGGGGGTCAAGCAATTGAATGATCCCATGTCGCAACTGGCAGCGGATGCAAATCTGTCCGGGGTGATCTCCATCTCTGACGTCATCCTCCTGCGGAAGTGGATCCTCAATCCGAAACCGGATGTAGCGCCCAACAAGGCCTGGCGATTCCTCAATCCGGCTGTTCCCATGAATCCGTCCAATCCGCTGCTGACACCTGGCCTGGAAATGATCCCCTTACAGGGCGTAACCGGTGAGGTCGACGGAGTGGATCTGACCGCCATCAAGGTGGGGGACATCAATGGCGATGCCTTTGATGATGGATTGTGGAACGAACTGGTCCGGGACGAACAGGACCCATTACTGCTCAGCCTGCTGGATCAGACCTTCGAAGTGGGAGAACCTGTAGAGGTGGTGGTGCATACCCGGGACTTCCAGAATATCCAGGCCTGGCAGATGGCCCTGGGCTGGGATCCGGCCACCCTGACCTTTGTCGGGATGCAAACCCTGGCAGACGAATTGAAAATGGATAACGGCAATATCGGCCTGGATGAGGTCGAACAGGGCGTTCTGCGCCTGAGCTGGTCGGATAGCTATGGCGTCGACCTGCAGGATGGCACAGGAGTATTACACCTTCAGTTCAAGGCAACCCAGGCGGGACGCCTCAGCAATGTGCTTCACCTGGAAGCAGCAGCAATGCGACCGGAGGTGATCACACCGATGATGGCCTCCTCCGGATCGGCGGACCTGGCCAGGGGAATTGCCCTGGAATGGAGCGATGAGGAAGTGGTGGATGAGGACCAGGTGGTCCTGTACCAGAACAAGCCCAACCCGTTCCGGGATATGACCATGATCGGATTCCGACTGCCGGAAGCCGCGGATGTGATCCTCACCCTGCTGGATGTCAGTGGGCAGGTGATCACCCAGTTCCGGGGCAAATACCCTCCGGGCTATCATGAGATCTCCGTTCCCGGAGAGATCCTGCCGCCCAGCGGTTTGATCTACTATCGGATCGAAGGACCCAACTTCAAAGAAACCCGGAAGATGATCCGGCAATAAGATTTTTGTGAACATATCGGCGAAGAGCGGGCTGCCCATGGGCGGCCCGTTCTGTTTTCAGGCCATAGCAAAGGGGCGGGGGAGATAAGCAGAAAGCTGCGCAACCAGCTCGGGCGAAAAAGACCAACCTGGCCGGATGATTGATCTACAGCAGACTGGGTCTTCGTGACAGTAGTCCCCGTACCCTCTACGCTCCACTTGAATGCCGATGTTCCTGAGGGGCCTGGTCTGTATTAGTTTGGCAATCAGCAGGTTATGCGGTATCAAATGTCCTTGAAATCGTGTATCTTTAGAAGGTCGCCTACGGGAAAAAGCGAAAGTTGGTTACTGGAATGTAGCGGATATAAGAAAGCCGTAGAGCATAAACAGAAAAATGAAAATAGAATTTGGAATATTACTATTTATGATGGCGATTCTATCCTTGTCTTGTAAGAACAACGAATCCGTTAAGGAACCTAATAGTAAATTCTATGGCTGTAATTTGGAAAATGATAGTATTGTACTATTACGAATTCCAAATTTCATGAATTTCCAAGAGCTTTATGATGAAGTTGAGCAAATATCTTGCAGTGGCGGTGTTGCAGGAGTAGAATTAGAAAATGAAGGTATTAGTTCAATTTTGACTTTTTCAAATCCTTGTTGGGAAAACTACGCATGCATTCTTATAAGAAGAAGAAATGTGTTTGAAATCATTGATGACTCTATAAACTTTGAAAAGACATATCCAATTGACAGCTTGAAATCTTTGCTAAAAAAGCACTATAAAAACCAAGGAACGCTTCCTTATTATTCTGATCATCCAGATAAAGTAATAGTGTCAATAAAATATGAAACAAATAAATTGGATAAATTACCATCTCTTTTAAACAGGTTGATTAAAGCATATGATAGGGTTGAAAATTCCAAGTGTTTAAATGTGTGGTTTGATGGGAAACAACCACCACCGCCACCTCCAAATATGAACAAATAAATGAATACGCTCTACAGCAATATACATGACGATCATGCTCCTAACGTCGCACGCCGCATGTACTCACCGTCGTTTGCCTCCATTAGGAATTAAAAAATTATTAATGATAAAATTCTTCCGTAAAATTCGCCAACGATTGCTGAAGGAAAATCGCTTTAGCAAGTATTTACTTTATGCCATCGGTGAAATCTTCCTTGTGGTTATCGGAATTTTAATTGCCTTACAGATCAACAACTGGAATGAAAATCAAAAATTAAGAGCAGAGGAAATTAAGTTGTTACAAGTTTTCAAGTCAAGTATTGAAGCGGACACAGAGAGAGTGAATGGGGATATGAAGGATTTTGATAAAAGAAATGATTACATCAACATTATCCTTCGACATGTAGAAGAAGATTTGCCGCATCATGATTCCATCGATATTTATTTCATGAATTCAACTGCAGTTTGGATGCCTCGACTCGACCAGGAAGTCTTTGCCACCCTTACCTCTACTGACCTGAATATCATTTCGAATGACACTTTGAAAAGAGAGATCATCTCATATTATTCATTTGCAAAAAGAAGGTTTGACGTTTTTATTAATCGGTATGCCAATATCATTGAAGATGCCAGTAAGGATATTTTTCCTTCCCGATTCAATGCACTTTGGAACAATAGCTGGAATGACCCAGATAAAGAACTGAGTGGAGGGAGGGTGATGATTCCAAACGATTATGAGGCTCTGAAGAATGACAAAGAGTATCTTTATTTTTTAAGAAGTCAAAAGAATCAGTTGTATTGGTATGTTAGATCCCCTTTGAAAGACGCAAAAAAGCGTGGAGACAAATTATTGGAATCTCTTGAAAAAGAGTTGAGAAAACTTGAACAAACTTAGCAGGAGGCTAATAAAGCACATAACGCCTATGCTTTCTGAACGTCAGCACGGCTTATGTGTTCCCGTTAGCTAAATACCAAAAAGTACCCACCTTTCGAAAATGCGTACACGGCCGCAGCCCGTCTCTGTACTGATCTTTGCATCAGCAAAATCGAACAGAGATGAATCTCTCCTAACTCCATTATACTAATTGCCTTGCCTCCTTCAGCGTGTCATGCCACTAGATATGGCTTTTCATTCCCGTGATTAAAATACCTGGTCCGCCGCAAAAAGACGATCCATTCCGGGCATGGAATCCAGGGAGATGGGTATGGCCTGTTCTCGCTGCGATTGCCCTGCACGCCGGGCGGAGGCAATGGGGTAGTCGCCCCGCGAAAAGCGATAATCCGGGGGTGGAATTTCATGCGACGCCAGTGTTGTAGTCTGTACCCTGTCTTTTTTTCGCGGTCGAGTTGATTGGACGAATGAGGATGGTGCAGATGGGGTTTCCATTCGTATGGTATCTACACGAACAATGTCCTGATAAACCGTATCCACCAGGGTGATGACCACCGGATCCTGGGAGTATGCCGTTTTCGACGAGGCCCACCACCAGGTCAGGCCTATGGCCAGAAGCACAGTGGCGGCTGTCTGATACAGCGGGACCGGAAGCTGGTAGATATTCTTCTTTTTGGGTAGCCGAGTCTGTTCCTTATCTACCCTGGCCATGATATGACCGAGGACGGCACTGGAAGGTGCGATGGATTCTCTAATGAATACATCCTGACTACGGGCAACGACGGTCCGCAGCCGGGTATAGGCCTCCAGGCTACCCAGCTCCTGGATGACCAATTGCTGTTCATCCTGCGTGAGGGCATGAACGTCCTTGTCTTTGAGGAGTTGTTCGAGCTGATCGGAGAGTGGATTCGGATTCATGATGAATGTTTTTCGGGTCTGAAGGTGGTCATGGACGATTCCAGAAAGCGAAGGGTGTAATAGATGCGTGATTTGACCGTGCCGACCGCACAATTCTGGATCTCTGCAATTTCTGCCAGCGAGAGGTGTTCCTGATAGCGGAGTAGAAATGCGGTTCGCTTGTCCGGGGCGATCTCCCGGAGGGTCTGGTCCAGCAAGGAGCGAAACAATTCCTGGTCCAGATCGTCTATCCCGTATCTGGCCTGGGGAGAAGTTGTCATGAGATCAACCTGGTCCAGGCTATCCACTTCGCGAAAGGTTCGGTGGCGATGGGCATTTCGGGCCAGATTGGCGGCGATGGTAAAGATCCAGGGGCGGAAGGACCGGGCCGGATCAAACGCAGAGGCTGAGGTGGCCAGACGGACAAAGACGTCCTGCAACAGATCTTCTGCCCGGGCGCCATCACCATCCATCATGTGGTACAGAAAACCCATCAGCCGGTCGGCATACCGATGGTAGATCGCCTCCAGGGCGGTGGTGTCACCCTCCTGGAGGCGGATCATCAGGTGCTCGTCAGAGAACGGATCGTTCATTCAGTATGCCGGGTCAGTTCTTCGATTGATGTTTCTCAAGATAGGCCTCTACTTCCGATTCCCTGTTGGACAGACGCCCTGCCTGCCTGGCCAGTTCTCGATAGCGGTTGGCGTCAGTGGCCATGCCCGCCTCGGTATAATGTTCAGCTAGGGTCAGGAAAGGAGTAAGGTATACGGCCACGGTGGTCTGGGCGAGCCCACGCTCATAGGGAAAGGATTCGGTGTAGGGTTGGAATCGCAGGTGGTCCAGGAGCATGCGCAGTTCAATATTCCGGCGAAGCACGGCGATATTGTCCATTTTTTCCGGCGTATACCGGTTGGCCAGGCCGGTGCACCACAGCTGATCTTCCAGTATATCCAGATGTTTATTCCCCACTGTCAGGGCGATGTAGACGGGCCGGTCCTGGTTCATTTGTTCGAGGTGACGGATCATCCAGGATCGTTTTTCTTCCCAGGGGAGTGGATCGAAGGCCTTTTCGATCTCTTCCTGGTTGAAGCGGATCTGCCGATGATTCATCAGTTTGAGGAAATAACTCCTGTCGGTCATCAATGAGAGGTTGAGCACAGTGACGTCGGGTCGGATCCCCCTGGCGTGCTGCAACACCCACAGGGGGTAGGTGTCGTTGTCGCCATGGGTGAACAGGATCCCGTCCTGGTCAACGGACTGCAACATATTATAGGCCAGATGCAAGAGGGAGGGGGCGATGCTGCGTGTGTCATACCATTGGCGGCAATAGTCGGCCATTTGGTCCCATTTTCCTTCCAATGCACATCGGGTGACATACCCACTGTAGACCTCCGGTCGGGAGGGATCGATGGCATGGGCCTTGTCCAGCCAGGTCCAGGCATCCGGATCCTGGTGGGCATTCCAATTGCGGATATAGCAGTATTCGAAGGTTTCCGGAATGTGGCGTCCCATTTCCTCGACGACCCTGGCTACTTCTGCCTTGTAGGCGGTATCCCGAAAAATACGGGGGAAGTCCGCATACCGCAGGGCCTTGTACCGGTTGTACCAGGCGAAGGCATTGTCGGGGTCGGCATCCGTTTGTTTGGTCCAGGCTTCTACCTGCCGGAGGTACCAGTCGTTTTCATGAACCACTTCGGTGATGGGATGGACCTCTTGCGGGGTGACAGGTTCCTGGGCGTTCGCGTCGCAGGAGTACATCAACAGGGCGAGGCAGATGAGGATGCGTAGAATCATGGATCGTTGTTTTGAAGCAGGTACCCCTGAGTTGGGCAGGGGTTCATTTATTTTTGAATTTTTTTTGCAGCCCCTTTCATTATTCTTCAAAATAACGGACATTGATGGTCCCTCCAATTCCCAAACCAATGTCCCTACCGATCCGCGCCCTCCTGGGTTGCCTTCTGGTTCTTACTACCTGGTCGATCCCTCTCCGGGCGACGACCATCATTCCGTTCGCCAATCTGGGTGACATGGCCCAGGCATCAGATGCCGTGGTGGTGGTGCGCGCCGGCGAAACCCGACTGGAAGAAAAGGGTAACGCGATTTGTCGCCGCACTCCCTTTCAGGTGGTGGATGTCATCAAAGGCGAGCTGCAATCAGGAGCGGCATTTGACATGGATTCATGGTGGCGTCGGCAAGGCGATCGGGAGACTACCATCTGGGGGGATCCGGTCTATGAATCGGGGACAACCTATCTGCTCTTCCTGAACAAGCTGGATCACGCTCCCTACTGGCAGCCGATGTTGCTGGCCTATGGCCAGTTTTATCTGCGCAAGATCAATGGTGTGGACTTCTTTTTTCCTTCCCGAGAGTCGCAGGAGATCCATGCCTTTCCCCGGCCGGATGGCATTGTGCCCGAGACCATGAAAGTGATGCTGGCAAAGGACCTGATCCAGCATCTTCGCCAGGTAGTATCCGGCAAGATCCCCTGGCAGGAGAAATTGATTTTACCGGAAGGTGAGGTCAAGGATCTGGAGGCGGATTTCAGGGCACCACCGGGGCATTGTACTTTTATTGAGGATCCTGATGATGGGACCCCAGTAAGATACGAGGACTTTCCAGGAACACCAATGACAGTATTCTGTGAAGATGATGGTGATGCATTTTACGGACTTGTCTCTTCCGAAAGTATGATTCAAAATGCCATTGCAAATATGGAGTCATCTTATTCTGGAATAGATTTTTCCTATCCAGGAACCTATGACTATGAACCGGATTGTGGGGATAACTCTGCCTTAGGCCTTGAAATCTACTATGCATTCAATGACAGAGAATGCATTGTAATTTTCAACGATCCATGCGGTGAAATTCCAGATTTGTCTAATTGTAATGGTACGCTTGCATTGGGAGGTGTCATTTTTTTCCAAAGTGTCCATCAACACGATAATATGGATTGGTACACAGGGACAAGATCATATGTGTTAATGAATAATGGGGTTGGGCCTTGTAATGATTCCGATGATTACACATTGATATTAATTCATGAATTGTCTCACGGCCTTGGTATCGGTCATATTGCTTCAGGAAATGGGGCTGCAAACATGAACCCATCCTGTTGCAATGGGATCATGACCTTGGACATCGACTGCCTCGACTACACTTATCCAGCCGCACCCCTCCCGGTTGAATTGATCAAATTCAGCGCGACAGAAAAATCAGGGGATGTCCACCTCAACTGGTCCACTGCCACTGAGGTCAACAACGATTATTTTCAGGTCCAGCGGTCCATGGATGGGGAGCATTTTCAAGACCTGGCCGTCATCCCCGGACAAGGCACCACGACCAGCCCCCATCACTACTCCTGGTTGGATCGTCAGCCCGGGCCGGGGCAATGGTATTATCGCCTCCGACAGGTGGATCTGGATGGCCAGTTTGCGTTCAGTCCGATCGTTACGATCCAGCTGGATGGGGAGTTGTCGACCAGTCGCATCTTCCCCAATCCCCTGTCTCACCACACCCTCACCCTGCAACGTCAGGCGGTGCAGGAAGGAGAGGTGCACGTTCAGGTGATCGCTCCGGACCAGTCTGTTACAGGACGTCAGATATTCTATCAGCAGAAAGGGGGCAATCAGTGGGATATCTCTCTGCCGGATCTGCAGCCGGGTATTTATTTCCTGAAGGTACAGGACGAACGACAGTCCGAGGTGATCCGGTTTTGTATCACTCGATGATGATGACACATATTCCGCAGTTCACAGTTCGCCATTCGCGTTTCGCTTGAGCCCGTTTTATTCAAGACTTCCCTCCCGTTTATGGTGTTGGAAAATTAATGCAAATGCTCAATGCCGAATACCGAATCAGGTTTATTCTTTACGAATTGATTTTCGAAATAACTCAATAACGCAATACCGAAATCCTGACTGCCGAAGGCAGTAACACTTCCTTGCAGCTGGATGGGTTGTCGTGTTATTGCGCCCCTTCAGGGCTTGGCTTATAGAAATACACCGAATACCGAATCAAGTTTATTCGGTTAATATTGATTTTCGAAATAACGCAATACCGAAATCCTGACTGCCGAAGGCAGTAACACTTCTTGCACCCGGATGGGCTGTCTGTTTATTGCGCTCCTTCAGGGCTTGCCTTTCAGAAATTCATCCTACGACGAAATTCCGAACACCGAATACCGAATACCGTTTGAGGTTTATTCGTTTTGTATTGATTTACTAAATAACTCAATAACCCAATAACCCAATAACGAAATCCTGACTACCGAAGGCAGTAACATTTCCTTTCAGTTGATTTTTCTGTTTTACGACTGGCAACTGAGAAGCAGAACATGATATTCCACCAGCTTTCTTCGCGCCTTTGCGTTTTTTCTCCTCAACTCCTTAACTCCTCTACGCCTCAACTCCTCCACTCACATCACCGCACAAGCGTAATCTCTCCCCGTACGCTCTGCTCCATTCCGCAAAACGTAGCGGTGAACAGCCAGGCATACACATCCGCTGGCGCATCAGTCCCCTCTATCGCTCCATCCCAGCCTGTTCCATCGCCATTGTTGTCAAAGACCATCTTCCCCCACCGGTTCCAGACCTGCAGTCGATAGGGTGTATCCCAGAGGACCGGGGCGAGCAGGTCATTGGTCTGGTCGCCATTGGGCGTGAATACATTCGGAAGACGGGGTTTGCAGATCTCCTGGTCGATGGTGATCAGCATCGAATCATGGGCCGTACATCCATTCGGGCCGGTGATCTCGACGATGATATAGGTGGTCTCAAATACGGTTGCCTCCGTTTCATTGCAGGTCAGGCAGTCCACCACGGTCGGGGGTGTCCAGCCTGTAACTGGTCCACCGGTGGCACTTACCAGGACCGGACTCCCCGGGCCGACAGTGGTGTCTTTCGGGGAGAGGGAGATGACCGGCAAAGGGAGTACGGTGAGCAGCATGGAATCCAGGAGCAAACATCCTTCACCGGATACCTCCAGCAGGTAGGTCGTCGTGGAATCCGGTTGAGCCAGAGGGGTGGCCATACCTGCATCCATAAGGGAGGAATCAGGCGACCATTGGATAGTCCCCACAGCTTCCATTCCGATCTGGACAGATTCGCCAGCACAAATGGTGATATCGGGCCCGGCATCTGCCAGGAGATCGCTTGGGAAAATGTGGATTGTATCGATCCCTGTGGCACAGGGTGTCGTGACCGTCAGATGGTAAGTACCCGGACTGGTCACCGTAAGGGTTGTCGTCGTATCACCCGTCGACCACAGGTAGGACGCTCCGGGGACCGGGAAGGACAGGTCCAGGGAAGCTTCAGGGCAGAGTGTTGTGTCCGGACCGAGATCTACATTCAGTTCTTCTATGGTTTCACCGGCCAGCCAGGCTGCCGGAAAATTGGGCAGGCCGAGAAAAACGGGATTGGCGGTGGTCTGTGTCCCCATGAAAAAATGGTTCGGGGCCAGAGTCCCGCCACTGTTCGGACAGATAATGGCCGACAGATAACTGTCCGTAGAGCCATCCGGGTAGAGATAGAAATTGGTGAAATAGATATTCCGATCGGGGCCAAGCTGGGGGTAGGTAATGATAGGCATCAGGGAAATGCCATCTTTCGTTTCTGGAATAATGCCCATGATGACCACACTGCCTGGAATATCCGGACTGTCGAGGTCAAACCGGTACACTTCCGTAGCAAGGGCTTTGGAGAATGCATACAACCAGCGGCTGTTCGCGGAAAATTCAACCTGGGAGCCTTCTGGCAGGATCACCGGATTGGTAATGGTTCCGGTCGCCGCATCGAAAGGAAAAAGCATTCGGCCGGCCTCGCCGATAGTGGTGAGCCATTTCCCATCTGGAGAGCTCTTGATCGGATTGTTGAATAAGGCGGGAGTCTGAATGAGTTGGGGTTGCCCGACCCCGGCCGCGGTAACAGGGACGAGGACCAACCCTTTCAGGCTGGATTGGAAGGCCACGATCCACCAGTCGACTCCATTTGCATGTTGAATGGCACAAAGCCCCTCATACGTGGGGCCATAGATATTCTCCTGGTAATCCGTGACGCCACCAAGGCCTCCGTTCAGAGTGGCATCCAGGGCAAACCAGGATAGGCCACGCCCCTCCGGCTGGCCGGAAACCTCACCACCAATATTGAATTCCACTTCTTCCATGGTGAAGAGAAAATATTGGTCTGATGCGCCCGGCCTGGTCACGAAGACAGCAGATTGAGCAGAACTGTATCCCCCGCCTTCGATGTAACTCATATCATAAAGGACATTATGATCCCGATCCCAGATAGATCCGGCAGGTTGGCCGCCTTGAAGCGGATCACGACCTCCGCCATTGGTATACCAGAGCAATTGTCCTTCAGAGTTGCTCAAGGTCGCACAGCCTTCAAAGGTAAATTGTTGGCTGCCAGTCACCAGGACTGGGGCTCCGGAGGTAAAGTCAAGGGCCTTGCTGAACCCGAAATGCCAGTGATTTGCGCGCTCCGTTTGGGCGGACAGGTACCCGGTTGTCAGGATCAGGCAAAGGCTCAGGAGCAGGAATTGATATTTCATGGATCAAGGTTGATGGTCACCCGGCAACGCCTGAGGAAGGCGTGGGAAGAGGAAGCCAAAATACGCCTATTTCCAGTTCACCCCGGACTGGAGGGCATAAAAAAAGTGGCTTGTCCGAACAATAGACAAGCCACTTTTCACATAGATAAATGTTACCACTTTTTCGGCCAGCGACCAGGCGTATACGGAGCACCTTTGGCTTCGAGCTCGTCCTCCAGGGCACTGACCCGGGTGTCCATTGCACGCAGATCTGTCATGAATGCATCGAACTGACTTTTCGCGATGGCATAGGAATCGGTATAGGTCTTGGGTACGGGTGCTGTCGAAGTCCACAATGCACCCTGAATGCCGTAAACGCGGTCGTTGATCGACGGGACGGTTTCAAACTGACGACTGGCGGCAGTGCCGTCCCCATTCAAACGAATATGGAGGTCGATCAGATCCTGCTGCAACCTGGCAGCCCGGGCCAGGAAGTCTGCAGCCGGGGCAGGCATATCGCGCACTGCGGCATCCATGGACTTGACACGGTTTTGCAGGTCACCCAGCAGATCATCGGCAGCACCAGCTGCCTTGCGCAATGCACTGACCTTCTCGAGGAAGGGCGTGATGGCAGCCAGGTCGGTGGGCAGACTTCCCTGATTGAGATGTTTGACAGTAAACGTCTGCGGCCCGGCTAGAGAGGTCACCTGGCCATCGACTACCCTGGAAAGGCTCACGCGATAGGTTCCCGGGGATACTAGGTGGCCCGTTTCAGCAGTCCCGAAAAGGACATCAGGGGCAGGCTGGTACCGGCCATTGACCGGAGCGGGATTGGCAGAACGCAGATCCCAGACCAGTCGCTTGAGTCCACTTGTGGCCGCCGCCTTCAGATGACGAATGACCCGGCCACTCTCATCCTCAATGGTGAAGAGCAGATAGGGATCGGCCTGATGATCTTCCAGGCGCAGGCTGTCCATATCGGGATAGAACACCTTCTCCTTTTTTTCATAGGCTGCCTTCTCCCGTTCTTGGCGCTGCTGTTTTAGCGTCTTGATCTCATCTTTCAGGTAATAGGTGAAAACGGCTCCCATCTCCGGGTTGGGGGTGACAAAATAGCTGCTGCCCAGGTGTCCCTTGCTCCGCAATCCGATGGGATATCGTTCGATAAACATCCACGGATCCTTGACCGGGAAAAGGAGGGCAGCAGATTCCAGTTTTTTCTGATCCAGCCCGCGCAAGGCACTGTAATCATCCAGGATGTAAAATCCCCGACCGAAGGTGCCCAGGACCAGGTCATTCTCCCGACGCTGGATCTCAATATCCCGAACCGCAATGGTCGGGAGTCCGGCCTTGATCTGCACCCAGTGGCCGCCGCTATTGGAGCTGAAGAAACAGCCGAACTCGGTCCCCGCAAACAGCAGGTTCGGATCTACATGATCTTCAGCAATGCTGTAAACTGATCCTCGTTCAGGCAGGTCAGAGTGGATGGCTTTCCAGGAGGTTCCCCCATCTGTAGTCTTCAGGACATACGGCTTGAAGTCGCCATATCGATGGTGATTGAAACAGACATAAACGGTATTGCGGTCATGCAGGGAGGTGATGACCTGGTGGACATAACTCATCTCGGGTACCCCCGGCAAGTTGTCATATCGGGTCCAGGTGGCCCCGCCATCCGTGGTCTTGTGGAGCAGGCCATCGTCAGTTCCCACCCACAACAGATCTGCATCGAATTTGGATTCAGCGATGCTGGTCAGCTGTCCGAATATATCTGTACTGCCATTTTTGGCAACGGCATCGACCGACCAGATCCGGCCCATTACTTCCAGCTTGTTGCGATCGATATTCCGGCTGAGGTCCGGGCTGATGATGGTCCAGGAATCTCCCCGGTCATTCGTGCGGAACAGTTTGTTGGCGCCGAAATACAGTCGAGTGGGATTGTGCTGACTGATCAACAGGGGGGCGTCCCAGTTCCAGCGCAGCGCGGGATCACCTTCACCCTCGATCGGTTTGATAAAGAGGTATTCCCCGCTGCGCCGGTCGAAACGGCTCAGGGCCCCATATTGGGCCTGGGCATAGATGATGTTCGGATCGGTGGGGTCGACCTGTGTCTCAAATCCATCTCCCAGGGAGGTGATATACCAGTCTGCATTGACGATCCCGTTGGCAGAGGTGGTCCGGCTTGGACCACCCAGGCTCAGGTTGTCCTGTGTGCCGCCATGGACATGGTAGAAAGGCTCGGCGTTATCGGTACTGACCTTGTAGAATTGGGTGACAGGCAGGTTGTCCTTGAAATGCCAGGTGCCAGCCAGGTTCCAGGTCTCGTAAACGCCACCATCACAACCGACCAGCAAATGGTCGGTGTTATTGGGGTCGATCCAGATGGCGTGGTTGTCGATGTGCTTGTTCAGTTCACCGAGGTTGCGGGTGGTTTTTCCACCGTCGTCGCTGATCTGATAGTAGGTGTCGGTGATATAGATCCGATCCACATTCTTGGGATCGCAGGTGATCTCCTGGTAATAGTTGCCGGAGGTATAGGTGCCCCCACGTTTTTCCCAGCTGGCACCCTGATCGGTGGACCGATAGACGCCACCCTTGTCGTCATTGGCCTCGATGACCGTGTAGAGTACGTCGGGGTTGACCGGACTGATGGCCAGGCCTATCCGGCCGAGGTCGCCACCGGGCAATCCACCTTCGAGCTTGTGCCAGGTGGCGCCACTGTCGGTCGACTTGAACAATGCTGTCTCCGGTCCGCCACCGATGTAGGTGAAGACCTTCCGCATACGTTGGTGGAAGGCGGCATAGAGGACATCCGGATTGCGGGGATCCATCACCAGGTCGTTGCAACCGGTGTATTCCGAAACAGACTTCACGCAGGTCCAGGTAGACCCGCCATCGGTGCTCTTGTACACACCCCGGTCTCCACCCGCACTCCAGACCGGTCCGTATGCGGCGACAAAGACGGTGGAGGGATCCTCGGGATGGACGATGATATTGGCAATATGTTCTGAATTTTTCAGGCCCTTGTGCTGCCACGACTTTCCACCATCCGGACTCATATAGACACCATCTCCATAGGAAACGGAGCGTTGGTTGTTGTTTTCGCCGGTACCGACCCACACGACGGATGAGTTGGACGGGTCCAGGCTGATGCAACCGATGGAATAGGAGCCCTGACCGTCAAAGATGGGGTTGAAGGTGACCCCGTGGTCCGTGGTTTTCCAGACCCCACCTGCCGCTGCGGCGACATAGTATTCATTGTGGTTATCTGGATTGACGGCAAAGTCGGCGATCCGGCCGGAAGTCACGGCAGGTCCGATCGAACGAAAAGACAGGCCGGACAAGGTTGCGCTGGTGAATGCCCCGTAATCCGGTTGGGATGGGGCGTTTTTATCCTTCTTCTGAGCGATCAGGCAAAGGGGCAGGAGGATGGCAAGCAAAAGGGTGAGAATCTGTTTCATATCAGGGTTTTCAATTCGGAAACAGGTATCTATGCACGATCGATGATACCTGAGATGGAGGCCCAAATTAGGAGAAAGCCCTGTGATGCCAAAAAGCCGGCGTCGATTTGTCGTGTTTTGATATGAAAAGGAGATGAGAAGTGTCCGCAACATATCCGTCAGGGCACAGCTGTACGCATTTTTGCTATCTTACTCAGGTCCAAGACCGCACACTATATGATCCCGTTTTTCCATTCCATTATTGTCCAGGCTGTACAACGCGCGTACAAAAACAGACCGGCCCTGATGCGCAAGCCGAGCGTCTTTGAAAAACAGGTGCATGCAGTTGAGGTGGAGGTGTCTCACGCGTTGCGCGATTACCTGTCCATCGTCCTCGGGGTTTGTGCGGCAGCATTTGGATTGAAGGGGTTTTTATTGCCAGCTGAATTCCTGGATGGGGGCGTGACCGGAACATCGCTTTTGCTCACCGCCCTGTTTGACTGGCCCTTGTCGTGGATGTTGATCGGCCTGAACCTGCCCTTCCTCATACTGGCCTATGTCGCTTTCAGTCCGCGATTTGCCTTTCGCAGTTTGGTGGGTATCCTGTTGTTGGCCGGCGCGGTAGACATTTTGCCTATCCCAATGATGACGGAAGACAAGATCCTGATCGCTGCATTTGGCGGTTTGTTTCTTGGATTGGGGATCGGTTTGGCCATCCGCGGCGGAGCCATCATTGATGGAACCGAGGTATTGGCCATTACCATCAGTCGCAACAGTACCCTCACCGTCGGTAATGTCATCCTGATCTTCAATCTGATACTGTTCATTATTGCGGCGCAAGTCCTGTCTATCGAAATTGCGCTCTATGCCATTCTGACCTATTATGCCGCCTCGAAAACGGTGGACTTTGTGATCGACGGTATCGAGGAATACGTAGGCGTTACGATCGTGACGGATTATCATGAACAGATCAAGCGCATGATCATTCGTGAATTGGGGAGAGGTGTTACCCTGTTTCGAGGCCGAAAGGGGTATGGTAAAAAAGGCTCGCGTGAGGATGATACGGAGATTGTGTACACAGTGATTACCCGACTGGAGACAGCACGATTGCAAACTGAGATCGACAAGATCGATCCGGATGCATTCGTGATCATGTCAGCCGTTAAAGATGCACGAGGGGGGATCATCAAAAAGAAGCCCGTGCATAAGGTTGGTATTTAAGCCGCCATTCTCCGATCAGATTAACATGGCGCGTCCACCCAATAATGCCAATCGTCGAGGAGGCGGAATTTTTGCCTTCAGTGAAAGCAGGCTGGGAAGCACCTCTTGAGCCGACATTTCCAGATCGTGATCGTCCAGATTTTCGATCAATCGTTCGTGGGTCAGGGATTTGCCAGCGTGAGCAGACAGGATCCATAAAAGTTCGAATTCCTGCGCCGTCAATGGGATCTGAATATCATCCATGATGGCTTGACTTCTTGGGCGGTCCAGTACGAGATTTGACATGACTTAGTGGGTCTTAACAGAAGTAATGTGGTACAGATGGATATCCTCCTCTGAGGTGGACCCATTCAGGATTTTCTCGAGCAGCTCCATGGAGTCATGTAGGTGAATATCATCTGCCTCAAAAGCCTCATGATGGATCAACAATCTGTCATTGCGATAGATAAAATCAGTTTGGTCGAAGTGATGCAGCTTCCACGTTTTCCCGTCATGTTCCATAGCAGTCAGATTCTCTACCCAATCTCCGCAATTGAGATACGTGACCGATCCATGTGGATGATCAACCTTGCGGATCATCGGTCTGTGGATATGTCCACATAAGACATAGTCGTACCCTTTGTCAAAGGCGGCACGGATCGCCAGGTCTTCAAAATCCTGGACGAAGCGGACTGCCCGTTTGACAGAGTGCTTGATCTTACCGGCCAGGGAGATTTTCGGTCGTTGCATTCTTTCCAGAATCTTGTTGACCATTCGATTTATCCGGATCAGCATATTGTACCCCCTGCAGCCAAGCCGGGCCAAAAGTGGGGTCACCTGAATAGACATATCGAATACATCCCCATGGAAGATCCAGGTCTTTTCCTGATTGATCTGGAGGACCAGTTTGTCCTTCAGTTGGATGGGACCCAGTCGGAGGTTGGAGAATCTGCGCAGGATATCATCATGGTTGCCGGTGATATAATAAACTTTCGTGCCTTTGCTGGCCATCTTGAAAATTTCCTTGATCACCTGAAGGTGATCTGCCGGGAAATACCGCTTGCGAAATTCCCACATATCGATAATGTCTCCATTGAGAACCAGGATCTCCGGATCGATGCTGCGCAGGTAGCGATAAAGCTCTTTTGCATGACAACCATATGTTCCCAGGTGTACATCGGATATCACTGCGACACATAGCTTTCTTCGATACATAGGTTTCAGGATTGGGACTGGAAGAGTTGTTCAGAAGACAAAGGAAGTCGCCAAACATGAACATAAAATCACGGCAATGTGAATTAATTGTGAAGTCTGGAGAGGTTTGGGAAGCAGGGTTAACTATGACTTAAGGTGGACTTAATACTGGCTTAACATGCACCGGATAGTTTTGCCCCATCAAATCAACAAACCTGAACCATGAGAAAAATCTACTCCCTTTTATTGCTATTGATGCTTGTATGTTCTGCAGGCTATGGGCAAGTGATCATCCAGGACGGAGATCTGGTCGAGGGCCAGACCTACAACTGGACAAAAGACAATATCTATCAGTTGGACGGTCTGGTCTATCTCGAATCCAGCAGTGTGCTGAATATCGAAGCCGGTACCGTCATCCAGGGTCTGGAGACACCGACCAACGGTGATAATACGTCTGCATTGATCATTACACGAGGTGCACAGATCAATGCGATCGGAACCGCTGAAGCACCGATCATTTTTACGAGTGAACTGGATGATCTGACTGGCGCTCTCACCGCTGATGACAGCGGTTTGTGGGGTGGACTGATCATCCTTGGAAATGCAACTATCGCCCGCCCGACCGGTGAGGACCAGGTCGAAGGAATTTCTACGTTAGAGCCACGGGCACGTTTTGGCGGCACAAATGATGACGACGATTCCGGTGCACTGAAATATGTGTCCATCCGTCACGGAGGTGCAGAACTCGCACCCGGGAATGAGATCAACGGGTTGACACTCGGTGGCGTTGGCCGCGGAACGGAGATCGACTATGTCGAGATCTTTGCCAACTCGGATGACGGTATCGAATGGTTTGGTGGCACTGTAGAATGCAAGCACCTGATCTCCGCATTCTGTGGTGATGATGGGATGGATTGGGATTTCGGCTACCGCGGAAAAGGCCAATTCTGGTTTGTGATCATGAGTTCTGAATTTGGCAATAATGCTGGCGAACATGATGGGGCCAGCCCGGATGGACAGGCGCCTTTTTCAAAACCGACCATCTACAATGCGACCTATATCGGTTCGGGGTTGAATGCCAATGCGGATAATGAATTTGCCCTGATGCTCCGGGATAACACAGGTGGGACATACGCCAATTCTATTTTTACCTCCTTTAAGGAAAAGGCGATCAGCGTAGAAGATCTGCCTTCAGCCAGTGGGGTGGACAGCTATGGCAATCTCCTGGCCGGAGATCTGGTCATTCAAAACAATTATTGGTGGGATTTTGGCGCAGGTTCATCTCTGACCGATCTGGTCGATACATATGCAACTGGAGATGACCCCACCGCTGCCGGCGTAATTGCACACCTGAGCAACAATGCCAACAAAACGGAAAACCCGTTTCTCTGCGGCATCAGCCGTGAGCCCGACGGGCAGCTCAACCCAGGTCTGGCACCAGGTTCGGCCGCAGGCTCTGGTGCACCCGTGCCCACCGATCTCTTTTTTGACAAGGTTGACTACCACGGCGCATTCGGCGCTACCAACTGGGCACAGAACTGGACGGCATTAAGCCTCTACGGGTATTTTAATGAGCAATGTGCGACTACGGCCACAGAGGATCTGGTTGCTGAAGCCCATGGATATGTGCTCCAGCCCAATTGGCCGAATCCTGCTGTCGGGCAGACCACATTGTCTTTCACCCTGCCTCAGGCAGATCGGGTGAGTCTATTTATTCGTGATCTGGAAGGACGCCAGGTTGCGTCACCATTGTCGAGTGCTCACCTGCCTGCCGGTCAACATACCCGAGAAATCAGCATCGGTCATCTACCAGCCGGAACTTATTACCTGTCGCTCGAAGCGCAGCAGGTCAGGCTGACCCGGAAGATGATCATCATCGAGTAATTGTGTATTTGAAGCTGCGTGCCGGGCCCTTGATGAAGGGCCCGGTCACGCCATTAAAGGTGCAACTTCTTTAAAAATCTGGTGCAATGAAAAACATATTAATTCTTTTTCTCGCCTCGCTGGCGACTTCTTCATTATGGTCGCAGGGGATCATAAGTGGTACGTTGCTGGATGCAACAACTGCTGAACCCCTGATCGGAGCCAGTGTATTTATTGAAGGCACGTCAAACGGTGCATCTACAGATCTGGATGGCCAGTTTTCTTTTGAGGCCTCTGTTGGCATCCACAATGTCATCGCCACCTATGTTGGTTACCAGGAGCGCCGAATTGAAGGAGCTGTTGTTGTTGAAGGCCAGGTCACCAGGCTGGACATGACCCTGTCTGACGAATCTGTCTCACTTGTCGAAGTGGTGGTCAAAGCCGCGGCCGTGGAGCGGACTGAAAATGCAGTGCTCATGCTGCAGAAACGGTCGGATAAGATCCAGGATGGGATCTCCAGCCAGGAAATGTCCCGGATGGGTGTCGGGTCGGCAGCAGCGGCGATGACAAAGGTGACCGGGGCGGCGATCGAAGAAGGAAAGTATATTAATGTCCGTGGACTGGGAGATCGGTATTCTACCGCTCAACTGAATGGTGTCATGCTGCCGAGCACAGACCCCTATCGGAATAGCCCGCAACTCGACCTGATCCCCTCCAATTTATTGGAGAATATCATTACGGCAAAATCATTTACACCGGATCAGCCTGGAAATTTTACAGGTGGCAATGTGGATATCCAAACCAAGTCCTTCCCGGACCAATTTACCTTTAGCATTAAAACCAGTTTGGCGTACAATTCGCAATCCTCTCTGAATGATAATTTCCTGACCCAAACCAGAGGAAAAACCGACTGGCTGGGATATGATGATGGCACACGCGCATTGCCGGCTGTCTTTTCAGAAGAGGGGATCAGTGAATACCTGAAACAGAGTTCGGCCATCAAAGCCCGGACCCAGGATGTTTATGCTGAAAAGTTGGATCAGGCCGCCAAGTCCCTCTCAGCGGATATGGCCCCCACAGCCATGATGAGCCCTTTGAATTATGGGTTGTCTGTGGCCCTGGGTGACCAGAAAAAACTGTTCGGCAAACCACTCGGGTATATGCTGGCGGCCAACCACAAGCGCAATTTTACCCACTATGATAATGGGACGATGGCCAATTGGTTTTATTCCGGCGACCCGAATGCCCGTGAACTGACCAATAATTTCTCACTCAAGGATACCCGTTCAGTAGAGTCGCCTGTCGTCGGTGGTCTGGCTGGCCTGGCATACAAGTTCAGTGATTCCCAGAAGATCTCCATGACGGGTGTGTACAACCATCAGACGGATATACTCTCCCGATATCAGGTGGGCAACCATCAGGACTATGGCATCCTCGCTCCGGAGCTTTTCGAAACGCGAACCCAGCAGTTCACCGAACGCAGTATCCTCAACGGTCAGGTTCGCGGACAACACCATTTCGGATTTATGACCCTCGATTGGGTAGGTGCCTATACACGTTCCAATCAGGATGAACCGGATATGCGCATCTTTGCCAACGAATACAATCCGGAAGAACAGACCTGGGCCATTACCCAGGCTGCGTACAATCTGCCGGCCCATTATTTCCGCCAGTTGCAAGATGATCAGGTAGAAGCGCATGTGGATCTTTCATTCCCGATCGAAAAGGGATATTTGCGCGGTTCAAAATTGAAATTCGGAGGTGCCTATACAGGCATGCAGCGTGACTTTTCCGAACGCCGCTATGTGATGACCCTTCGCACAGGTACCTACGGCGGACAGCCGTATCAGGGAGATCCTGATCTCTTCTTTGGTCCTGGAAATACAGGGGTATACAAGACTGATGATTCCAAGGGTATCTCTTATATCGGTAATTATGTGAATGAGGACACTCGCCCGGAGAATGCCTATACCGGTTCTTCCGCAGTTATGGCGGTTTATGGTATGGCAAATCTTCAGGTATTGCCCCGACTCAAAGTGGTTGGTGGACTGCGCATTGAGACCACAGACATGGAGGTGGTCAGTGGGAATACGAACCTGCCCGGCGGAAAAATTGATACAATTGATTTTCTACCTGCGGTATCCCTCGTGTATAGCCTGACACCGGATATGAACCTGCGTGCGGGGTATAGCAATACCCTGGCCCGACCGAATATGAGGGAAATGGCCCCGTTCGCTTCCTTTGAATTTATTGGAGATGCGATCTTCCTCGGAAATACCCATTTGCAACGGACGCGGATCACCAATCTGGATCTGCGCTGGGAATGGTTTCGGGGAGCCGGTGAATTATTTGCGGCGAGTGTGTATTTGAAAGATTTCAAGGATCCCATCGTCCGGTCATTTACACCGGCCTCCAATCCCGAATTCTCCTTCCGGAATGTCGACCATGCAATGGTCTATGGCCTGGAATTGGAATGTCGGCGTAGCCTGGACTTTATTTCAGGTGCGTTGCGTGACTTTAAGTTGGGGGCGAATCTTTCCCTGATCAAATCCATCGTGGATATTCCGCAGGTCGAGCTGGAGGTTATCCAAATGGTGGATCCGGGTGCGGCATCCACGCGTCCCTTCCAGGGGCAGAGCCCGTACATCGTCAATGCAAACCTGGGGTACACCAATACCGATTTCGGATGGGATGCGCTTATTGCCTATAATGTATTCGGGGACCGACTGGCATTTGTCGGCCGGGAAGGAACGCCGGATATTTTTGAACAGTCCAGACACAGTCTGGATCTGTCTGTCACCAAGCGGTTCGGGAATGGGATCAGTCTTGGATTTACGGGCACTAACCTCCTGGATGCCCTGTATCGCACCGCTTCAACATTTACCAATGTGCTGGGAGAAACCAACGAGTTTGTGTACTCGCAGTATCAGATCGGCCGGACCCTTGGATTTTCACTGGCTTATCAGATTCCCTGAGCCAAATAAGATGCACCAGATTTGGAAAGGGGCTTCGTTGAAAAACGGGGCTCCTTTTTTATTGGCAATTCTGCTGAAGAACCGGCATTACACGATTTTCTGGTCTATGGATACTATATTTGGTGAATGCATCGTAGTAGAAGGATGGGAGATCAACTGAATCTGAAAATTGTGATAGTCTTTTGCCTCTTTCTCATATGGGGTTATGGTTGCAAAAAGGACAGCTTTTGTAATTGCACGGAAGAATGGCAATCCGATATTATTTATGAGCTTGACTCCAGGGTCTGGTACCATGACACCTGCTGGATCAACCCGAATAGTACTGGCAAGGGAATCCTGCCGGGGCCGTGGTTGGAAAACGGCAATGATATCTGGATCATGTGCGTGGAGCCCTAGGCGGGCAGGCTGGCGGCTGAGGTGCCGGGATACCGTTAAAATCTCATTACAATTTTTTATTCCCTGTCGGGATTTTTCTGTTCAACCTCTTGAGTGTGGCATGAAGTACACGATGTATACCCTGGGTCCCGGCCAGGGCTATTGGCATTAAACCGCTTTGGGGTCCCTCCAATTTTAAAGCGCCAATAGGCTGGAAAGGCAAATCGTAAATCCTTATCCCACTTCCGCTTTCCGCTTTTATTTTCTCCTTAACTCCTCAACGCCTCAACTCCATCCTCACTTCAACTTGTCCTTCCGCTTTTTGTGCTTGAGCACCTTCGCTTCAAAATAGAAAATGATCTCTTCGGCGATGTTCTTGGTCTGGTCGCCGACGCGCTCCAGCTTGTGTACCATGGACATGACCAGCAGATTATTCCGGACCTGATCCGGTACTTCGATGATGCTGGCAGAGAGCACGTCCAGTGCACGATTGTCGAGCTCATCCAGGAGACTGTCCCGGTTGAACATGGTTCGAGCCAGGCGAGTATCTTCCTGGTCAAATGCTTCCAGGGTATCGGCCAGCATTTCCCGGGCGATGGCATACATTTCGAAAATCTTCGTCTGCTCCAGGATGTCCTTGTTAAAATCCTTGTCTGCGCGTAAGGTGAATTCCGCAACACTGGCTGCTATATCACCGATGCGCTCGAGATTGTTATTGATCTTGAGGGAGGCCAGGATCAGTCGGAGGTCGGTGGCGACCGGTTGGAAGAGGGCGAAAATATTTTCGCAATCCTTGTCGATCTTCAGCTCGAACATATTCACCCGCTTCTCCGTTTCGACGACTTCCCGGGCCAGGTCGCGGTCGAATGTGCGCAGGGCTTCTTCGCCCTTGATCATCTGGCTGATGACCAGGTTCCACATCTCCAGGATGTTGGCTTTCAATTCATTTAATTCTGTATCCAGATGGGTCATAGGTAGGAAGTTAATCAGGGATATTGGTCTATCCAAAACGTCCGGAGATATAGTTCTCCGTTTCCTGTTTGTTCGGTGTCGTGAAGATCTTCTTGGTGGCCCCGAATTCGATGAGATCACCCATATAGAAAAAGGCAGTATAGTCGCTCACCCGGCCGGCCTGTTGCATGTTGTGCGTCACGATAATGATGGTGTAATCTTTTTTCAGTTCGAAGATCAGATCCTCGATCTTCCCCGTCGAGATCGGGTCCAGGGCCGACGCCGGTTCATCCATGAGGATGACGGATGGTTCGATCGCCAACGCCCGGGCAATACACAGTCGTTGTTGCTGGCCTCCGGATAATTCGAAGGCAGACTTTTTCAGTTTGTCTTTGACCTCGTCCCACAAGGCCGCCTGTTGCAAGGATTCTTCGACCTTGGATTCAATGAACTGGCGGTCTGTGATCCCATTGACCCGCAATCCGTAGGCCACATTTTCAAAAATACTTTTCGGAAACGGGTTGGGTTTCTGAAATACCATGCCACACTTCTGCGCAGGTGGTCAATTTCCTGTTTTTTGATCTTGTAGATATTCCTTCCGTCGATCAGGACCTCCCCTTCAATACGTACCCCTTCGATCAGGTCGTTCATCCGGTTGAACAGGCGGAGATAGGTCGATTTTCCACATCCGGAGGGGCCGATAAGGGCCGTGACCGAATGGGGTTCCATCGCCATGGAGATCCCCTTCAGGGCATGAAAGTCCTGATAGTACAGGTGAATGTTTTTGGTTTCGATCTTGCTCATGCGACGGTTAGTTCATTTTCACTTTTTTCCCCAGGTAGTTTCGCAAAGCAGCTGCAAACAAGTTGACCAGAAGAACGATCACGATCAGAACCAGGGCAGTTCCGTAAGCCATCGGACGAGAGGCCTCTATCTGCGTACCACTGGTGGCGATGACATACAGGTGATAGGGCAGGGCCATGCATTGGTCCAGGATGCCGGAAGGCAATTTCGGAAGAAAATAGGCAGCCACCGTAAACAGGATGGGTGCCGTCTCGCCGGATACTCGTCCCACCGCCAGGATCAAGCCGGTCAGAATATTCGGCATGGCGATTGGCAGGACGACCTTTCTGACCGTGTACCATTGTGTCGCCCCCAGGGCCAGGCTGGCATGTCGATAGTGGTCAGCCACGGAAATGAGGGCTTCCTCAGTCGTGCGAATCACAATGGGCAGGGCCAGCAACCCCAGGGTGAGGGACCCCGCCAGAATCGAAGTGCCAAAATTCATCTGATTGACAAAGAGCGACATCCCGAACAATCCGAAGATGATACTCGGAACCCCCGCGAGGTTGTCCGTCATGATCCGGATAAATCGTTTGACCGGTCCTGCCTTGGCATATTCATGCACATATATGCCGGCCATCACCCCGATCGGCACAGCGAAGAGCATACTGCCGATGACCAGGTAGAATGTACCCACGATCGCCGGGAAGATCCCTCCTTGGGTCATTCCCTCCTTCGGGGATGTGGTCAGGAATTCCCAGCTGATGACCTCGATGCCCTGGCGAATGATAAAAAAGAGAATGAGAAAAAGAATGGCCACAATGCCGTAGCTGATGCTACGGGCAATCCAAAACATGATGCTTTGGGTGAGTCGTTTCTGTCGGTCCGCTCTTTCAGGAAATTGCATGCCTAGTGATTTCTGCGATGAGAGACACGTTCAACCCCCAGGTTGATCAGGAGGGTCATGATAAACAGGATGCACCCCAATGCAAACAGGGCCTTGAAATGCAGTCCGCCAAACGGTGCTTCTCCCAGTTCAGCCGCAATGGTCGCCGGGATGGTCCGCACGGGCTGGAGCAGGGAATGGGGCATGATGGCGGAGTTTCCCGTGACCATCAATGCGGCCATGGTCTCACCGATCGCCCGGCCGATCCCCAGGATCGCGGCGGCTGTGATCCCGGAAGATGCATAGGGGATCACCACCTTGCGAATGGTCTGCCATCGGGATGCACCCAGCGCCAGGGAGGCCTCCTTCATCACTCTCGGAGTGGTTCGCAAGGCGTCTTCTGAAACGGTAATGATCGTGGGTAAAGCCATGATGGCCAGGACCAGGCTACCGGCTAATGCCGTCTCGCCGACGGGTAGTCCGAAGGTGTTCTGGACAAAGGGAACGATGACGACCAGACCAAAAAAACCGTAGACAACTGAGGGAATACCCGCCAGTAATTCAATGACCGGTTTCAGGATCTTCCTGACCCGTTCATCAGCAATTTCTGCGAGATAGATGGCCGCTGCCAATCCCAGGGGAAGAGAAAGGAGAATAGCGGCAAAGGCCACTAACAGCGTGCCCAGAAGTAAAGGCATAATTCCCATTTGGGCGGCTGGTACGGCCGTGGGAAACCACTCTTCATCCAGGATGAATTCGTCAAGGGATATATCCGGCACCTGCAGCACTTTCGTCAGTGCGGTTTTGTCGACGATCATTTTTGTTGGAAAATATCCAATGGCCCCCGGCAGGCTGTCGAGGTATTGATCGATGCACAGCGGAATGCCTTCCAGCTTGGGCCCAAATGCTTCGGGAGGATAGGCTTCGGCCAGTTCATCCAGGGTTAATAAATGAATGGCTTCATCCCGGCCTCCGGCATGTGACCAGTTCGTCTCCTTACCGTCAAAAATGTTTTTGATCTCGCTTGTTGTGAGGGTACTCACCGGATTCTCGCGATGCACAATGAGCGTGAACCCTTCTTCTACGGGCGACATATTTAGAAACGAGACCCCTTCCTTGAACAGGAAAATGACGATCAGGACAATGATAAATGCGGAAGAATAGCCGGAAATACGAACCAGGCTTTCCACGACCGGTTCGGTGATTCTGCGCAGTTTCGTATTTCCCACCATCTTCAACATCTCTATCGTCAGCTGACGCTTTTAGAAGCCAAGTTCCATCTGCAAGCGGTAGCGCAAATGCTGGTCCTCCACACCCGGGCTTTCACTGAGGCTGATATCTGTCTGGATCTTCAGACTGTTGCCCACAAAATATTTTGAAACACCGAGGGTGTATTCGGTCGTTTCCCGAAAGCTCTGACCGGCATCCGGCTTGACATAGGTATAGCGCCCGGCAACTTCCCAGTTGCTGGGGAAGAGATATCCACCTTGAAACATGATACCATGACCCGTTGTGTAGGTCCGGTTATTATCGTCGATAAGGTCAACCGGGTCATCTTCGGGTTCTTCCGGAATATCCATATCTGTTACGGTTCGATATGCGTATTCGCTCAGGAAGGAAAATCCTCTGTATTTGAAGACACCATCTACCAGGATGGTCTGGAGGTCATGATGGAAAAAGCCACCGGTGGAATCCACCAGGAAACGGCCGGTTGCCGATTGACGTGGTGTACCTTCATTGAACGAGTAGGTAGCACCTATTGACAACTTGGGCTTGGTTTCCCGCGCAAAGTCTGTCTGGAGATAGTCGCCCTTTCCTGCAAATTCACCCATAGGAAGGAATTCGAGACGGCCGACATATTCAAAGCCACCTTCATTATCAATGGTAATATTCCGACCTTCCCCGAGTGACCAGGAGAGGATGGGCTTGATCACCATGTTGCCTGTTTTGAATTTACTATGGAGTTGCAATCCGATGTCCCGGTCGATATTGAACAGGCTGTTGACCCGGCTGCGATCGACCAACTGCAGATTCTGTGAAGAAACGACTCGCTCGCGGTTACCCGGCAATTTGGTCTGTCCGGCCCACAAGGTGAAGTATTTGTTCATTTTCCATTTGATCGCCGCATCCAGGATGATCTTCGGCGCGCCACTGGTCTGGGACAGATCAGCTGAACTGCTGAGGTCACGATTGGATAATGCCAGCTCAACCTTGTAAACGAGGTCGGGGTGCAAGGCCCAGCCGTCAAATTTGAGACGAGATCGTCGTACCAGAAATGAGGTCCCCCATTCATTTCCTTCACCGAGATCGCGTTCTGTTTCAAAAAGGCTCTGCATCCGAAAACTCATCTTCATGGACATCGATGAGTCGGCGGCGATGATCTGAAGGCCTTTTCCAAGCTGGAGTTTGACAAGAGGAGCCTGAGCGTTGACTGTATGGAATAGAGCCATCACTATGAATAGCGCGACGGCTATTCCGATTCGATTTTTCATGGTGGTATTGTGTATAAATAAAGAAGCTGGCGCAAATGTCGGGGTGTCGGAGCAGGATCTACAGAGATCCATATTAAGTTTAAGTTAAGTTGCCGATCCCCGGATATGAAAAAAGGGGAGACGTCTTGATGACGCCTCCCCTTTTGCCCTGGAGCCAGGGAGGATTGAATCAGTTGACAGGTACGTAGCCGATCTCGGCTACATGTTTCTGGCCCTCATCCGACAAGATGAAATCCACAAATCCGGCAACCTGGTCCTGCTTGGTCGCATCATAGAAATAATACAAGGGGCGGGCGATGGGGTAGGACTTGTCCTTCGCACCTTCTACAGATGGGGCCACAAACTGCTGACCACCATCATAGGAAACGGCAAGCGCCTTGACACTCGGGGTCATATATCCCAGGCCGATATACCCGATGGCTCCCGTGGTCTGACTGACCGACTGCACGATGGCTCCGGTAGCCGGCATGTTCAATACTGTAGAAGCATAATTCTTCTTGGCCATGACATGCTCTTTGAAGAATTCGTAAGTACCCGAAGAGCTCTCCCGACTGTAGGCGATGATCTGGGCATCGTTGCCGCCCACCTCTTTCCAGTTTGTAATGGCGCCGGTGAAGATCCCTTCCATCTGTTCTCGGGTCAATTGACTGACCGGGTTGTCCGGATGAACGATCACAGAAATGGCATCAAACCCGACAACCACTTCCTTGATATCCATATTCTTTTCGGTGAAGCTCATGCGCTCGGACACCTTCATGTCCCGGGAGGACATACAGATATCCGTCGAGCCATCCATCAGTGCTGTGATCCCCGTGCCCGATCCACCCCCGACGACGGTGATGGAAGCACCGGTGACCTGTTTCATGAACTCTTCGGCTTCTTTTTGGGTCAGTGGTAATACAGTGTCAGACCCTTTTACTGAAAGGACTGGGCCAGCACCGGCTGTGCCATCTGTTTCTGAAGTACCACCCCCACAAGAAGCGAGGAGCAGGGCAGTAGCGAGGAGGAAAGAAAGATGTTTGAACATGTGTATTTGATTTACAGATCAGAGTACCGGCGCCCCCTTTTCAGGAAGGGTCCGGCTTGTTTGCTGCTGCAAAGATCAGATGATCCAAGTCAGTTCATGTCAAACCTGTATGAAGTTATTGTTAAGTTTCAGGCATACCGACATTCCTGTCACTGCAGGACTACACCTCTCCATCCTGGGCTTGAGTGAGACACTCGTACCAACACATTTTAATATGAACACGAAAAATATACACTGTTGGTACTGGTGTCTCACCAGTACCTGCTATCTGTCGGTGTCTCACCGATGCCTGAAAACTGTTCTTGAACATCATGTCATCGAGCGGTGAACACCTTTCTAAACGCTGGATTGTTCAACGTTTAAAAGGGTAGCTGCCGCTACCCCCGTTCAAAGTTCAACGTGAGCAACGTTAAGCCAGCCAGTTGGCGGGCAGGCCTTG
>JAUIEA010000186.1 GCA_030429045.1 Bacteroidia bacterium
ACCCTGAACCCGGTCACCGTGACACTGGGCGCGCACGATATCGAATACCGCATCGTAGACAACAACGGCATGGGCATCGATACCTACATCGACAATAATACCCTGTGCACCAATCTATTTTTCGAACCCACCATAACCGACATCCCCACCTGCTGGGATTTTGAAACTGGTATCATCCCCCAGAGCTGGACCACCCAGGGCCCGCTGATCCGGACGCAGACCTATGATGCTCCGCAGTGTGCCAACAATGGCAACACCTGCCTGATGTTTGACGCGTACAGCTTCAATGCCGGGGGAAATGGGACCTCCTCTACCCTGATGATGGTCCCGATGGACCTGACGGGCTTGCCCGGGGCTGCACTCAACTTTGATGTGGCGATGCGTCAGAACTATTATGCCGATTTTACCACCACCCTGGAAGTGATGGTCTCTACGGACTGCGGACAGAGCTTTACTTCAGTGTACTTGCGGAAGGACACCTATTTCGGCAATACAGAAGATCTACATACCGTACCGGCACCGGCTTCCCTTCCCTCCAGCTCCTGGGTACCCACCTCCTGTAACGACTGGCGCCGGGACAATGCCGACCTGTCTGCCTTCGTAGGCCAGGAAGTACTGGTCGCCTTTAAAATGACCATCGATCGCAATCGCGGCGAGAACCTGTATATCGACAATATCTGTGTGCAGAGCTGTGATGGCAATATCGCCATCACTCCGGCAAACGGACCTGAGATCTGTTATCCGGACACTGTCCTGATCCAGGGCAGTACCGATCCCAATTATGTCTATACCTGGTTTCAAAACGGCAAACCCGTCCCCGGTGAAAAGACCTCCGAATTGAAAGTGCCCCTGTCTGGCAAGTTTTTCCTGGCCGTGGACAGCGAAGGATGCCGCTTTACCAGTGATACCGTCGAGGTCATCGTGCATTTCCCGCCGACCACACAGATCATCGGGAATGTATCTGTCTGTGCCGGCGATACGGCGACCATGGATGCTCAGCCGGGCTTTTCGCAATATTTGTGGACCACCGGAGATACGACCCAGATCATTCAGGTACTCGATCCCGGGCAATACTATGTAACTGTCACAGATATCCACGGGTGTACTGGCGTTGACTGGACCACTGTATCCCACAAGATCGTCCCGAATGCAAATATTACGGGGAAACTGAACTTTTGCGAAGGCGACAGTACCACCATTTCTGTCAGTCCGTTTTTCACCAATGTCCTCTGGAACACCGGTGAAACCGATACCAAGCTGACTACCCTTTCGGCTGGTGAGTTCTCGGTAACCGTGACCGGTAACAACGGTTGTTTTGATACCGATACGGTCGAGGTGACCATCAATCCGCTGCCCATGCCCATGATCACCGGCACGCTGGCGATCTGTTCGGGTCAGGTGGCGGTCCTGGATGCCGGACCGGGATATACCCAGTACAAATGGAGCAGTGGCCCGGTCAACCAGGTGCTCACCGTGAATACGGCCGGCACCTACAGTGTTTCCGTTACGGATCCTAATGGCTGTAAAGGGTCGACATCTGTCGATGTCGTCGAAAATGATTCTCCCGATCCGACCATTACGGGTATCGGAACATTCTGTGCAGATGTGGGCACTGTATTGGATGCCGGCAGTGGATTCGACCAATATCTCTGGTCGACCGGGGAGACTTCCCAGACGATCGATGTCAACATGACCGGATCCTACTCTGTGACCGTGACCACGGCTGAAGGATGTAGTGGCACGGATATGTACACCGTCACAGCTTTCCCCAGTCCGGACCCGGAGATCACCGGGGATCTGGCTATCTGTGAAGGAGAGCAGACCGTCCTCAATGCCGGATTCGGATTTACATCCTATACCTGGACAGGAGGCAGTACCATGCAAACCCTGACCGTGACCACCTCTGGTGAATACATCGTCACCGTCACCAACAGCCTCGGGTGTGCGGCTACGGATACGGTCCAGGTGGAAGTCTTTTCTGCTTCTGATCCGGATATTACCGGCACCCTGGCCATCTGCGAAGGGGAACTCACCGAACTGGATGCCGGATCGGGTTATGCCAATTACCTCTGGACAGGTGGAAGCACCGGACAGACCTTGTCTGTAAATGCTTCCGGCACTTACTCCGTCACCGTAACCACCACAGAAGGATGTACCGGATCGGATGCCGTCGAGGTAGTCGAAAGTCAGAATCCCGTACCAGCGATCCTTGGGGATGATGCCCTGTGTGAAGGGGAGACGACAACGCTGGATGCCGGGGCCGGATTTTCATCCTATCTCTGGAGCGGCAGTCAAATGACCCCAACCATTTTGGTTTCATCGACAGGCACCTATAGCGTCACGGTCACCAACGGTGCCGGCTGCAGTGGTACGGATGCGTTTGATGTGGTGGTCAATCCCAGCCCTGTTCCGGACATTACCGGCACCCTCAGCTTCTGCGAGGGCAACTCTACCACCCTGGATGCCGGTTCCGGTTTTGCCCAGTACACCTGGTCGACAGGCGGTACCGGCCAGCAGGAAGCCATCACCTCCGGAGGTTCTGTGCAGGTGACTGTCACCGATAGCAATGGTTGTACTGGAATCGACCAGGTCCAGGTCACTGTCCTCGGACTGGTCACGCCGGTGGTCCAATCCATCCCGACAAAAGCCTGTCCCGGTGATACGGTTCAGCTGATCGCCAGCGGCGGCACCGACTACCTCTGGCTGGAGGGTGCCACGCTGCTCTCCGACCCCACCATTGCCAATCCGACCGCCGTCCTGACCACTACGACGTCCTTCTCGGTAGAGGTCTCCAACAATTGCAACAGTGAGATCGGCAGCGTGAATGTGGACGTCAATCCACCGGTGGGCATGGCAGGTCCGGACCTGAATGTGCTTATCGGCAGGGAGGTGACCTTATCGGCAACGGGTGGTATTCAGTATACCTGGTCCGGTCCATTTGACCTGTCCTGCACGGATTGTGCCTCACCGATGGTCACGCCATCTGCGAGTGGGACCTATGTCGTCCTGATCCGGGACATCAATGGCTGCCTGACCCTGGACTCAGTGTATGTAGAGGTCTTCGATGATCTCAACGAAGTGCTTGACCTGGTCAATACCATTACCCCGAACGGTGATGGTCACAACGACATCCTGGTCATCAAGGGCCTGGAGTCATTTGATGCCAACAGCCTGGTCATCTACAACCGCTGGGGAGAGGTGGTCTTCCAGCAAGACAACTACCTCAATACCTTCAACGGGTATTATAAAAATCAGCCCCTGCCTGCGGGCACCTATTATTATGTCCTCAAATTGTGGCCCGGCGAACGCGTTGTCAAGAGCGTCCTGGTCATCCTGAATGAAGATTGATCCTAAAACGAGATGACCATGACACGATCTATCCTATACATTCTGCTTGCGTTGGCGTTTCCGTTCAGTCTGGTGGCCCAACAATTGCCACTCCCCGGTATGATCCGCACAACGGATTATCTCTGGAATCCAGCCATGGCCGGTCATCCCGGTGAATGGGGCGCCCATGCCAACTACCAGCAATCCTGGCTGGGTTTTGAAGGTGCCCCGGTGACGGCTCTCGTCGGTGGCGCCGTCAATCTGGAGGATTACAATATGGCACTGGCCGGGGATATCCTCTTCGACCAGACCGGACCCTTGCGGTTTACCGGATTGTCTATCGCGTACAAGTACCAACTCAATCCCGGATTTCTGGATGACGATGACCGGGTGTCCTTTGGCATCCTGGCCACCCTGGGCCAGCGCCGCTATGATCCCTCCCAGGCCAAGGTCAGCGATCAGATCGATCCGCTCCTGACCGGGGATGCCGGCGGCCAGTTTGATGTCAATGCCGGGGCAGGTATCCTCTACCGTACGGTCGCTGACGATGATCTGGATGAAAGCCACTTTTTTGTGGGGATGGCTGCGTCACAGCTGATCCCGACCAGTCTCTCCTTCAATGAAGCGTCGCCTTATGGCAATCGGGTACACGGAAATGCTGTCCTGGGCTGGCGAACAGCCAACTACCTCTACTTCGATCACACTTTCTGGCTCAACTATGCAGATGCCAATCTCTTCAATCTGGGCTATCAGTTCCGGATCGAAAATCCGGACGCCTTCTGGGCCGGACTCAACCTCAATTCCAGTCTGAATTTCGGTCTGGAAACCGGGGTTATCCTGGATGGCTCCTGGGCGAATGCCGACCAGTTTCGCATCGGTGCCCTTGCGGCCTATAATGTCGGCGCGACGGGCTCGAATCAGGGATTCAGCCTGGCGGCGAATTTTGAGCTGGTGAAGCTGTTTTGAGTGGAGGAGTCGAGGAGTCGAGGAGTGTGAGACTCTGAGACCCTGAGACTATAGGACTTTGGGAAGGTGAGACGGTGGGACGCTGAGACTAAAAAGTAAAATCGTGCAAAAATAGAACCAGCTAATTTTCTGATATGGCACAGATCAGAAGTCACAAAGACCTGGATGTCTTCAAAATGGCCTATTCTCTAGCCATGGAAATTTTTCATTTGAGCAAAGAATTTCCCACGGAAGAAAAATACTCATTGACAGACCAAATTCGAAGATCATCGCGATCTGTCTGTACAAATTTGGCTGAAGGTTTTAGAAAACGACGCTATCCCGCATCCTTTACAGCAAAGATGGTCGACAGTGAAGCAGAAGCTGCAGAAGTCCAAACCTGGATAGCATTCACCCGAGATTGTAACTATTTGAACGAACAGGTTACCCGTGATCTCCATCAACGCTATGACCTTGTCATTGGAAAACTTGTGATCATGGGCAATCAGGCTGAAAAGTGGAAACCGTAAAGTGTTGACCGAATTCGTCTCATGGTCTCCCTTTCACACAGTCACACAGTCACACAGTCACAAATTCTCTTCGTTCTCTTCGTCACAATGAAAAAGTCTCCCCGTTCCAAAATACTGGCGCGACGGGCTCGAATCAGGGATTCAGCCTGGCGGCGAATTTTGAGCTGGTGAAGCTGTTTTGAGTGGAGGAGTGGAGGAGTCGAGGAGAACCCTCCTTAACTCCTTAACTCCTTAACTCCTTAACTCCTAAACTATTCCTCGCGGTATGCATCGATCGGCAGGCAGGTACAGACCAGATTCCGGTCGCCGTGGGCGTTGTTGACCCGAGCGATAGCCGGCCAGAACTTGAATCCTTCCTTGATATAGGGTAAGGGCCAGGCCGCCTTCTCCCGGGAATACGGAAAGGGCCACTCATCCGCTGTCAGAAGTTCGAGGGTATGCGGTGCGTTGTGGAGCACATTGTTTTCCGGATCGGCATCACCACTGGCGATCTCATCCATTTCCTTTCTGATCTCCAGAAGGGCATCACAGAACCGATCGAGTTCATCCTTGCTTTCACTTTCGGTTGGTTCGATCATGATCGTACCGGCAACCGGGAAGGACAGGGTGGGTGCGTGGAATCCATAATCGATCAGACGCTTGGCCACATCTTCCGCACTGCACAAGGATTTGAAGGGGCGCAGGTCAATGATCAACTCGTGAGCAGCCCTTCCTTTTTCACCGACATAGAGCACCGGATATTGCGCTTCCAGGCGAGCCTTGATATAATTGGCATTGAGGATGGCGTAGCGGGTACTTTCA
>JAUIEA010000187.1 GCA_030429045.1 Bacteroidia bacterium
ATTCATTACATTGATCACAATAATGATGAACGAAACAATAAACAGGGAATAAACCATCCACCTAGTACCTTTCTTATAGGCTGTGAAGTTTTTTATCCTGATGGCATAGTCAATGTTGAAATAAATATAGATCATACAGGTAAGGCCGCTGCTGATCGCCCAAACGGATGGATCATCAAGACCGAAGTTCATCAGAATCAGCGGAAGAACGGAATAAAAGGCACTCATTAGTCCGGTATTGACAATGATGGCTAACCCGATCGCATCACCCCTTCTGATCATTGCACCCTCTTTGAATTGGAAAGCGCCAATAATCCCGGCAAATCCTGCAACAGCAACCGCGACCTGGGTCAGGGTGAGTAATTGAGCGGTTGTATCCATTGTGTTCTCCTGTTTTACTTACTGGTCTGAAATACCCTGATCACGGCAATTCGAAAGCACCATCCTACAAACACCAGGGATGCATACCGGCCAGCGATGGAACCACGATGATTCAAGGTAGTCAACATTCATTGACATCGGATCTGGGAAATGAGGACATGAGACTTAATCCGTTGAGACTGTGAGATCTTGAGACTGTGTGACAGGATTTGCTGGGGTGACTTCAGTCGCCGATTAGACAGAACCTGAGAAACGAGGAGAACTGATTAATGAGGAACGAGAATCCACCTACCAGGGATCCATCCTACGGCTGGCAAGCAGGAACATCGAAGCCAGGATTTGATTTTCTTCAGTTCTCAGATCAATGTGAAGATGGGCAGTTCAACGTTCAAATGGGCTGCTGCCGCTACCCCTCAACGTTCAAGAACAGGCACGTTAAACATTGAACAGGAGGCCTGCGGCCTCCATTAAACTTGTCGGGCTGCAAGGCCCGACTTTTTACAGCCAGGCTTAAAAACGAACCCCAGACCCGAAGTGCAACCAGAATTCCAGCCTAAGGCTGGAAACAGGAAAGTAAATACATCCCTACGCACTGAATGATTCCTCACTCCTCCGACATCTCACATTGCCCCTGGCAACCACAACCCCCACAGGACGAACCCTTTCGCTCCGCCAGATGATGCTTGGTGCCCAGACGTCGGGCCAGCAACTGCACGCCGATCCAACCGGCACAGACGGCTGTCAGGCCGAGAACGGGGATGATATATTGGTACAAGTAAGAAAGATGAGCAAGATCTGTTTTGGCGACCTGTTTGCCGGAACCGCAAACAGGGTGACAAAACACATGAAAAGCAATTAGGATCGAAGAAATACATCAATCCAAAGACGAAATCAGCCACCTTTCCTCGAAATTGCCATTCGCCATTCGCCATTCGCCATTCGCCATTCGCCGTTCGCACTTCGCTTGTTACGTCAGTGGCTGTCGCCACGTGGGCAGCAAGGTCCCTCTGGGCCGGTAATAGGTAATAGGTAATAGGTAATGGGCATAAGCGTTAGTGCCCCCTTCTCCTTGGACAGGAGAAGGGTCGGGGGTACCTGCCCGCCGGAGGCGGAAGGTTAACAAGGCCGTTTGCTTTTCGCACTTCGCACTTCGCCGAACATATCAGTGGCATGCGCCACTCTGGCTGCTGGATCCATATGAGCCGGTAAAGGGTAAAAGGTTAATGGGCACAAGTGTTTGCGCCCCCTTCTCCGAAGTAAGGAGGACCCCAGCGGGGTCCAATATCAATAGCCCCGGGTGAAACCCGGGGTAAGAAAGATGAGCAAGATCTGTTTTGGCGACCAGTTTGCCGGAACTGCGGGGTGAAATTCCAAATCTCAAATCCCAAAAAAACAAATAAAGTCCAAGCACCAAATTCGAATGTCCAAATTCTCAGGATGATGCTGGTCAGCAGGGACAGGACCCCAGCGGGGTCCAATATCAATAGCCCCGGGTGAAACCCGGGGTAAGAAAGATGAGCAAGATCTGTTTTGGCGACCAGTTTGCCGGAATCGCGGGGTGAAATTCCAAATCTCAAATCCCAAAAAACAAATAAAGCCCAAGCACCAAATTCGAATATCCAAATTCTCAGGTTGATGCTGGTCAGCAGGGCAGGACCCCAGCGGGGTCCAATATCAATAGCCCCGGGTGAAACCCGGGGTAAGAAAGATGAGAAAGATCTGTTTTGGCGACATTTTTGCCAACCCGCAAAAATGGTGACAAAACAACCCGAGATGATCACCAAAATGATAGCACCTCACACAAAATTATAGCAATCAGAAGCCCAGTCTCCGGATGACAGGCAGGAACGAAGAAACACGGAATGCGAAATGAGGCCTGAAGGCATACAACACCTTAGACAATGGCTCACTCCTCCGGCATCTCACATTGCCCCTGGCAACCACAACCCCCACAGGACGAACCCTTTCGCTCCGCCAGATGATGCTTGGTGCCCAGACGTCGGGCCAGCAACTGCACACCGATCCAGCCGGCACAGACGGCTGTCAGGCCGAGAACGGGGATGATATATTGGTACAAGTCCGTCATTTCACTAAAATTACGCAGCGCTGAACATTCCCGCAAACCCCATAAATGCCATGGACAAGATGCCGGCGACGATCAGACTCAGGGCCGTTCCCTTGACCGCATCCGGGATATCCAGGATCCGGCTTTCCTCCCGAATACCCGCCATCAGGATCAGGGCCAGGGTTACCCCTCCCCCGGCACCCAGTGCATACACGATCCCCTCCAGCAGGCCATAACCCTTGTTGGTGGCAAAGAGGGCCAATCCGAGGATGGCACAATTGGTGGTGATCAATGGCAGAAAGATCCCCAGCGCCCGAAAGAGCTCGGGGCTCCACTTCTTGATGGCCATCTCGACGAATTGAACGGTACTGGCGATCACAATGATGAAACTGATCAGGCGCAGATACGGGGCATAGATCAGGACATATGTATTCAGCGCCCAAGCTGCCAGCGCCGTGATGATCATCACAAAAATATTGGCCAGGCCCAGCCGCAAGGCCGTATCCACCTTGTTGGATACTCCCAGAAAGGGGCAGATCCCCAGAAAATAGGCCAGGGTAAAGTTGTTGATCAACAGGGCCGATATAAAGATCCAGAGCAGTTCTTGTGCCATGATTCGGGATTAACTGGTGACGGCGTTTGCCTTCGTCCGACGCAGCGCCACAGCGTTGAACAGCAGCAATAAAAATCCAAGGGTAAAAAAGCCACCCGGCGGCAATATCATGATGATCCAGGGCTCGAAGGAGGTCCCGAAGATCGGAATATCAAACAGCGACCCATTGCCCAGGATCTCCCGGACGACACCGATCATCAGCAGGGCGATGGCAAACCCGAGGCCCATGCCGATGGCATCCATCAGGGCTGCTCCGACCTTATTTTTGGCCGCGAAGGCTTCCTGGCGGCCCAGGATCAGACAATTGACTACGATCAGTGCGATAAAGGCGCCGAGTTCCTTATGGATATCCGGCACCAGAGCGGCCAACAGCATATCCACCAGCGACACAAACGTGGCAATAATGACAATATAGGTGGTGATCCGCACCTGCTTGGCGATCACCTTGCGCAACAGGGAAACCAGCAGGCTGGAGAAGAACAGCACAAAAAAGGTGGCCGCAGCCATGGCCAGACTGTTGATCGCAGTATTGGTCACAGCCAGGGTCGGACACATCCCCAGCACCGCTACAAAAACAGGGTTTTCCCGCCAAAGTCCCTTGATCAGGACATCCCAGTCGGTATGTTGATCCTTTCCCATGCTTCAGCTTTTTTCATGTGATCCCGATGTCCCCTCCCCCTTCAAGGTGAGCACAAAACTCCGGATGGGTTCTCGCCATTCGGTCATCCCCTTTTGCAGTAGCCGGGTCACCGCCTTGGAGGAGATCGTTGCACCCGTAATGGCTTCCACCTCATGTGGATTGGCTTTTTCACCAAATTTGACCGAGACGATTTCAGGCAAAACGGCAAGGGCCTCAAAATTGGTCTTGAACCTGGCATCCTTGAAGATCTTGTCTCCCAATCCCGGGGTCTCCTTGCTTTCCAGGATTTCCATCCCGATGATCTGATCCAGGGCTGGATCATAGCCGTAAATGGCCTTGATAATATCCTGAAAACCGGGTTCTTCACTGGTGATTGCAAATCCGAGGACCTGCCCCTCCTTGCCAAAACCGATATAGACCGGGGCGATATCTTCCCCTTCTGATGCCCCCTGACGCAGTACCTGTCCGTCCCAGATCAGCTGTTCGAACGTGACGCATCCTTCCAGTACCTGATAGACTGCTGCTTTCAGTGCTTCCGCCTTGTTGCGCTCGATGACCGGCCGGGTGAGCACAAACCCGGACACCAGGAGCAGCCCGGAGAAGAAACCGGCCAGCCCCAGGGTGAGGATCAGCCGGGCCGGCCCCGGCTCAGGGGGCATTTCCGGTGTACCCGGAGGTGTTATGGATCGTTGATCTTCAGTCATCATATTCGTTTTAAGCCCGGGCACTGCTATGTCCATAAACCCGCGTGGGAAACACCCGATTGAGCAGGGGCGTCCCGGCATTCATCAGCAGGATGGCATACATCACCCCTTCCGGCAATCCACCCCATACCCGGATCATCACCACCAGGATGCCGATCCCGATGGAATAGGTCCAGATCCCCTTGACGGTCAGGGGCGAGGAAACCAGATCCGTGGCCATATACATGGCCCCGAGCAGTAATCCGCCAGCCAGGATCATAAACTGTGGCGGCGCATACTGATGTCCATCGATCAGATGTAACACCCCAGAAAAGACAGCCACTGTGAGTAGCAATCCCACTGGGATCCTCCAGTTGACCAGCCCTCTCCAGATCAGATAAGCCCCGAGAACAAGCAGTAGCAAACCACTGGTCTCACCCAATGATCCCGACACATTGCCCCACAGAAGGTCCTGCCAGGAGGCGGCCTCCTGCGTAAATTTCATCGCTGAAAGTGGCGTCGCGCCAGTGGTTGCATCTACCACGTTCCCCTTGAGGAATGGCAATGCCAGGTTGTTTCCCTGCAGGCTGAGAAAATCGCCGCCCGGTGCCGACCAGGTCGTGATGGCGCCCGGGAAGGCTGCCTGTAAAAAGGCCCGACCCAGAAGAGCCGGATTGAATACGTTCTGACCCAGTCCTCCCCACATGGCCTTGCCCATGCCGATGGCCACAAATCCACCGATAAATGCCATCCAGAACGGAAATCCGGGTGGGAGACACATCGCCAGTAAAATGCCGGTAATGATCGCACTTCCATCCCCCCACCATCTGGTGTTCGGGGTCGCGGGTATGAACAGTTGTTCAGCCCACAGGCAGGCGATCACGCAGATCAGGGTCATCAGGAGTGCACTGATGCCAAAAAACCAGGCTGAAACCGCCACCACCGGCAGAAGGGTGATCACCACCTCCCACATGATCCGCGGCGTGGTCGTGGCCTTTGGCATCTACGCGACCTGCAGGCTGAAGGGCATGCAGCACGACGAGATCGTGCGCTACATGCTCGAACAAATGGAGGCCTGGGAGAAGCAGACCAACCTGTTCAGCCACTTGCCCGGGCA
>JAUIEA010000022.1 GCA_030429045.1 Bacteroidia bacterium
GTCTTCCGTCCTCGATCTTCGGTCCTCCGGCTTCGGTTTTTGGTCCACTTTCGGCAGCTAAAGCAGCCGCTACGATTGACCCGTCTCCACGTCCCTCAGTCTCAAAAGTCTTCGGTCCCCGCCACTCCACTCCAGCGGCGCTAGCCGCCAACGTACTCAAGCCCCGAGCACTCGGGGGCGAACAGCCGTGATGTTCTGCCCTAAACTCAAAAACTCATAAACGAATAAACGCCCACAGGGCAAGCCACCCACCCACGCACTCAAACTGACAACCGACATCCTGCCGGGCCGGGGGAGGACTTGGTCTTTGCTCAAAACCTGCGCCACTCCCCAAGCGGCACAGGCCGCTGACGAACTCAAGCGAACAGCGATTAGCGTATAGCATTCCATCTCTCCGTCTCTCCGTCCCTCCATCCCTCCGTCTCAAAACCGCCCCACTTGCCTCATCAGGCAAGTGGGTGCGGATTTGAAGTAGACCGTTGACTATTCCTTCCTCTTCTTCTTAGGGAGTATCCTACCGGCGAGCCAGGTGCCGAGATAACTGGCGAATGCTCCAATGAACCCCAACAGGGCGGTGTCCAGCAGACTCTGGAACGTCCAGATGGCGTATTGGGTCATCAGGCAGCCGACCAGAAACGCACTTAGACTGGCCTTATGGTACAGGAAGGGGAATAGGCCGGTCATTGGTCGCCGACTACACTGACCTGACTGACCGTGGTGATTACCGTACCTGCTACCGTCAGGTAGCCAGCGATCTGGATCAGAAGGGCAGGCAGGACTACTGGGCTGGCCAGGAGCGCACCACCAATCCCCGCCACGGTGATCCCGATATTCCGCAACGTGCGGAAAAACCGTGGAGTAGGGGCCCGAGCCCGGTCGATCAGGTCCATATAGGGGGGGATCATTGGACTGGGGTCTAACCCCGAAATGTTCTTTTTCATGCTGAAATGTTTTAAGAGTGAATGATCAATTGCACCGGCATGCCACTTTGCATGACCGGTTGGATCTCATCCAACAGCCGTTGAAGCGCTTTTCGGGAGCCTGTGCCGCTGCCAGGTCCGGTGAGGGCAGTCACGGGAGCAATACAGCCGCGCAATTCCTTCAGCGCATCATTGGCCGGATGAATGAGGATCCAGTCCCTTTCCGGGACATGGGGGATCTGGAAGTGCCAGCCCCACCGGCTGGTCCACCGTAAGGACAGCATGTAGCGGCCCTCCGGAATGCAGGATACATTCCGCTGGTTTTGTTGCCAGGGCAGTTCGATCGTTTGACAGATCAACTGATTCCCGACGCACAATTGGCCATTCGTGCCGGTGGGGTGGTACTTCCGCATGAGAGTGAGGACTCTCATGGGCGGTCTCCCTTAGGAGACGGCGACAATAGCGGCCGCTTTGGCGCTACTGTCGTTCAGGGCATACAGGGTGCCTCCTTCTTCCATCAGGAATGTCACCTGAAGTACGACGAGATCCCGGCCGTCGCCACTCAGAGCTTCTGAAGGAGTAAGGATCAGATCCTGTGCCACCTGATCAATGGGTGCCGCATCCAGAACGGTCTGCACCGTCTGATGGACGTCATTGGCAAAATCGATCCGTGACCATGCTGCACTCAACTGAAAATGAGTGGCCGAAGGTGGTGGATTCAGGTTTTCACCCGGAATGAACCCCGGGATCGAAATGGCCCATGTGGCCGGATCAATCAACGGATTGGCCTTCAAAAGTGATCGAACCGCCGCATCCCGGTTGAAATTGAATCCGGTCAGCAACACCTTACCTTCAGCGGTTTCCAATCCATTGATCGGGGACCGGCTGCCACGAGGTTGGGTGGTGTCCAGCTTCTTGATCGCATGCAACACCTTGTTAAGGCGGGAGATCATCCGTGGATCAGCTGTCTTTTTTACCGTCTTGGTAAAGGCCTCCCGGATCTGCCGGGCCACCACCCCGACTGCGCCGAACTCATGGAAGTTCTCCTGTGTACGTTGGAAGGCTGGGTCATTCTTCACCCGATTACCGTCCAACTGGGTCTTCTTTTTGATGTAATGTTGTCCATCCAATTGATAGAACGTCACATCATCCAGAGTGCCCTGGACCTTGAATAAACTCTTTTGCTTTGCCATGATATTCAATTTTAAATGAAAAATCGGGGCGTCTATTTAGCCGGCATGGTATTGCCCCTGTCTATATTAAAACGTCCCGGGCATGCTCCAGTCTTATGTGTAACTTATTGACAATGCGCGTTTTGCACTTATTTGCACGTTTTTGCATACTTCTGTTATGTTTGACGCCAAACCGCGTTTTCTGCACATTTTGCACCTTTTTTCATGCTTGGCAATATAATATTGCGAATATTCGCTGCGTTATTAGCGCTGATGAAAATGTTCGCTCAGGACATCGTTCGTCTGACCCGCCTGAAGGGTACTTAAAGGGTACTTAAAGGGTATGTAAAGGGTATAATGAGCGCTGTTCACCTTCAGGAAAGCAGCCCATTGAACAGGATTTCCCATCGTAGCTCAAGTGAATGGGTGAAACAGATTCGGTCCACCGGCAATTTTCGGGCTGGTGGACCCATTGTTCACCAATATTCTGATATGAAGAAGCAGCGCATCTTCATTTATTCGAGTGACTTGATGGTGTGGACCGGTAAAAGCAAGCGGTCTTGTCAGTCTCTTCTCGCCCGCATTCGACATGACCTGGGGAAGCAACCCCATCAACAGATCACAGTCTATGAGTATTGCCGCTACATGGATCTGGACCCCGATGATCTCCTGCCACTCGATTGATCTCAATGGTATACAGCTGGCTCGGTTCGGAATGCATTCTCCTATTTTTCCATCTTTGCAATTCACAAACCAGGTATGCGCTTCCTTCTAAACTTGTTGACCGATCCACTTCTTTTGGCTTTTGTGGTCATGGCGCTTGGATGGTTGTTCTATGTGAGACGCCGTTATCGCAGGGCTAAACTGTGTTTCGTTCTGGCAGGGTCCTGGATCTTGATCATGGCAGTCACCCCACTGTCCATCTTTCTGACCAAACAACTGGAATATCAGTATCACATCCTCGATCCAGGGACTGTTAAGAAAAACCAGGACAGACCGATCCATATCGTCGTCCTGGGAGGTGGAGCTTCGGTAGGAGAAGGAGTGACCACAGCAGATCAACTGAGTGGTGACGCTCTTTCCCGGATCGTTGAAGGCATCCGACTCCATCGACGGATCTCAGGAAGTCATCTGGTGACCAGCGGATTTTCCATCAGAGGCGACCGCTCACAAGCAGATCTCCTGGCAACCACGGCAGTAGAACTAGGGATCTCCCCTGCAGATACCTTATGGCTCCACCAACCGACCAACACCCGGGAAGAAGCAGCCGCCTATCGTGCCCGCTTTGGAGATTCGACCACGATCATTCTGGTGACCAGCGCCATTCATCTGCCACGCGCCATGGGCTGGTTTCGATACCAGGGACTGGATCCCATACCCGCGCCTGCAAACCACCTGGTGAAATTCAATCCCGACCGCTGGACCTACAACTGGTGGCCCTCCTACCGAAAAGTCATGCTCATGGACAAGGTCTTCCACGAATATGCCGGCCTCGCCGAACTCGCCTGGGCAAGGCGTTCACAAGACAATTAGGCTCCCTTCTCCTTGAAAAGGAGAAGCCTGTCCAGACCGACGAAGGAGCGTCTGGGGGTTGGGGATAAGGTTAACACGTATGCTCATGGACAAGGTCTTCCACGAATATGCCGGCCTCGCCGAACTGGCCTGGGCTAATCGGTCAAATTGATTGGCTCCCCTCTCCTTGGAAAAGGAGAGGGGGTTGGGGGGTGAGGTTATAACGGAGGCAAAAGCTGGAGAATACCCCCAATTGCGGCAGCTGAAGCAGCCGATACAAGGGATACTCCTCTCCATGTAAATCGGGAGGAGGTTAACACATATGCTCATGGACAAGGTCTTCCACGAATATGCCGGCCTCGCCGAACTGGCCTGGGCAAGACGTTCACAAGTCAAATAGGCTCCCTTCTCCTTGGAAAGGAGAAGCCTGTCCAGACCGACGAAGGAGCGTCTGGGGGTTGGGGATGAGGTTATCACGTATGCTCATGGACAAGGTCTCCCACGAATATGCCGGCCTCGCCGAACTGGCCTGGGCTAATCGGTCAAATTGATTGGCTCCCCCTCTCCTTGGAAAAGGAGAGGGGGTTGGGGGGTGAGGTTATCACGGAAGCCAATAATCAAGAATACCCCCAATTACGGCAGCTGAAGCAGCCGATACAATATTCTCCTCAACTCCTTAACGCCTCAACTCCTACACCTTCCCGCCATTTTCCGACCTTTACCCTCCAATCAGGAATTATGAAAACTGCTCTCATTACCGGCGTTACCGGCCAGGATGGCGCCTATCTCGCCGAATTCCTCCTCAAAAAAGGGTACCACGTCCATGGCATCAAGCGAAGAGCATCCCTCTTCAACACCCAACGGGTGGACCATATCTATGAGGATCCCCACGTGGACAACCAGCATTTTACCCTGCATTATGGCGACCTGACCGATGCCACCAACCTGATCCGCATCATGCAGGAGGTCCAGCCCGATGAGGTATATAACCTGGGCGCTCAATCCCATGTGCAGGTCAGCTTCGAGACCCCCGAGTATACTGCCAACGTGGATGCCCTTGGCGCCCTGCGTCTCCTGGAGGCTATCCGCCTGCTTGGGCTGCAGGAGAAGACCCGCTACTACCAGGCCTCCACTTCCGAACTGTACGGCCTGGTGCAGGAAGTCCCCCAAAGTGAGACCACTCCCTTCTATCCCCGCTCTCCGTACGGCGTCGCCAAGCTCTATGCCTACTGGATTGCGGTGAATTATCGTGAGGCCTACAATATGTACGCCTGCAATGGCATCCTCTTCAACCACGAATCACCGATCCGGGGCGAAACATTCGTCACCCGAAAGATCACCCGGGCGGTGGCGAGGATTGCGCTCGGGCTCCAGGACAAGTTCTGGCTCGGCAACCTGGACGCCCAACGCGACTGGGGCCATGCCCGCGATTATGTCGAAGGCATGTACCTCATGCTCCAGCAAGACACCCCTGAGGATTTTGTCCTGGCCACCGGCGTCACCACCTCCGTCCGCGAGTTTGTCCGCATGGCCTTCCGCGAGGTCGGCATCGAACTGGAATTCAAAGGTTCCGGCGTGGATGAAAAAGCAGTCATCTCCACCCTCCACTCTTCACATCCAGACGATTCCGCTTCACGCGGAATGTCTGGATCCGGACATGGCGCTGCGCGACATCGTCCGGGCCCCACACTCCACCCAGGAAAAGAGGTCCTCGCAGTAGACCCACGCTACTTCCGCCCTGCTGAAGTCGAACTGCTCATCGGCGATCCCACCAAAGCAAAAGAAAAGTTGGGCTGGACCGCCACCACATCACTCCAGGAGATGGTCAGTGAAATGGTGCAATCGGACCTGGAGGTGTTCAGGAAAGATGCGATCCTGCGGGAGCACGGGTTTGATGTGAAAAATGAATTCGAATAAGATTTTACCACAGTGTCGCACAGAGTTGCACAGAGATGACCGATCAAGAACTATCTAAGGAAGTTTTGGATAGTGCCTATAAAGTTCATACAGCTTTAGGCCCTGGATTGCTAGAATCGGCATATCAAGCTTGTTTGTCATTTGAGTTGGTCAACAAAGGGTTGAAAGTTGAAGCAGAAAAGCCATTGCCTTTGATTTACAATGAAGTGAAACTGGATTGTGGGTACCGAATTGACCTGCTTGTCGAGGATAGATTGATTATAGAATTAAAATCTGTCGATGAGTTGGCACCAATTCATCTATCCCAAGTCCTGACATATCTAAAATTATCAAAAAAACGTTTTGGACTTTTGATCAATTTTAATGTGAAAAGTCTTAAAAATGGTATTAAGCGAGTCGTAAATGGTTATTGAGAATAGACTCCGTGAAACTCTGTGTCCTCTGTGGTAAAACATATTGGTTAGAGCGCCGTGGCGCCTTTTGCGAGAACTTTTTGAACTATGAATAAAACAGCTAAAATATACATCGCTGGCCACCGTGGTATGGTCGGCTCCGCCATCCTCCGCAAGCTGCAAGCCGAAGGCTACACCAACTTCGTCCTGCGCACCTCTGTCGAACTCGACCTCCGCCGACAGACGGAAGTAGAAGAATTCTTCCGCAAAGAAAAGCCGGATTATGTGTTCCTCGCGGCCGCAAAAGTGGGCGGCATCCTGGCCAATAACACCTACCGGGCGGAGTTCCTGTATGACAACCTGCAGATCCAGAACAACATCATCCACTCTGCCTGGAAATATGGCGCAAATAAACTGCTCTTCCTGGGCTCTTCCTGTATCTATCCGAAGCTGGCGCCTCAACCGTTGAAGGAAGACTCTTTGCTCACGGGCCTGCTGGAACCGACCAATGAACCCTACGCCATCGCTAAGATCGCCGGGATCAAGATGTGCGATGCCTATCGCAGTCAATATGGCTTTTCAGCCATTTCAGTAATGCCCACCAATTTGTACGGGCCGAATGACAATTACGATCTCAAATCCTCCCACGTCCTGCCTGCGCTGATCCGCAAATTCCACGAAGCCAGGAAAAAGGGTACGCCCTCGGTCTCCATGTGGGGTACGGGGAGCCCGAAGCGGGAGTTCCTCCATGTGGATGACCTCGCCGATGCCTGCTATTTTGTGATGCAGAAGTGGGATGAACCGGGCTTCCTTAATATCGGCACCGGCACCGACCTCTCCATCAAGGACCTCGCCCTTCTGATCCAGGACATTGTCGGCTACACGGGTGATATCGTGCATGACACCACCAAACCAGCCGGCACCCCGCGCAAGCTTATGGATGTCTCCCGCCTGCATGCCCTGGGTTGGCAGCACCAGATCGATCTTCGGGAAGGAATTCAATCGGTGTATGACTCCCTACTTCAAGACAAGAAACAATCCTGGGTTTAGCTGTTCAACGTTCAAGGTATGGCCTGACGGCCAACCTGTTCAAGGTTTAACGTGATCAATTTTAGATATTTTACTGATAGATAGTATTCATTGATGTTAAGCATTGTTAGCGATGAGTAAAGTAAATCGATTTGAAGACCTTGAGGTTTGGAAAATTGGAAGACTTGTTGCCAGGGAAGCCTGGTTGTTGACACGAGAAGATAAATGGAAGCATCATTTTGATATCATAAATCAGATCCTTCGATCCTCAGGCAGTATTCCTGATAATATTGCAGAAGGTTTTGAGCGAGAGGGCAACAAAGAATTCCTTCAATTTCTTTCTATAGCAAAGGGCTCTTGTGGCGAATACAGATCTCAATTGTACAGAGCGCTGGATCGCGAACTTTTAGACTCAACAGAGTTCTTAAGAAAAAAGGATGAGGCCGAGATGCTGAGTGGCAAGATCTCCAGATTAATGGCGTCAATTCGACGATCTGACTTTACTGGATCAAAATATAAATGACAAGTTTCAACTTATGTGTCCATATGATCAAGCAGAAGTTACATTTGTGACGGAAAACCACGTTGAACCTTAAACAGACGAGCCGTGAGGCTCCGTCCTTGAACATTGAACAGTCAAACTTAAAATGAAAGATAGCCTACAGGAAAGCAATAGCACTTACGTCGTCATCATGGCTGGCGGCGCCGGCACCCGTTTCTGGCCTGCCAGCACCGAGGAGCACCCCAAGCAATTCCTGGATATCCTGGGATTGGGGAAGACCCTGTTGCAGATGACCTATGAGCGGTTCTTGCCGCTGGTGCCGAAAGAGCGGATCTTTATCGTCACCAATCGGAAGTATGAGGAATTGGTGGCACACCAACTGCCCGATCTGCCCGTGGACAATATCCTCGGTGAACCCAGCCGGAACAATACCGCGCCGTGTATCGCCTATGCAACCTACAAGATCCTGGACCTGGATGCCAATGCCAATATTGTTGTGGCCTCCAGCGATCATCTGATCCTGAAGGAGAGTGAATTCCTGGAGCGGGTGAGTTCGGGTTTGGCGTTTACGGCCCGCCAGGATGCCATTTGCAGTTTGGGCATTCAGCCCTCTCGGCCGGATACCGGCTATGGCTATATCCACTATGGCAAGGAGGAGGCACCTGGCATTTTCAAGGTCATCGAATTCAAGGAAAAACCGGACCAGGAGACAGCCCGGGAATATCTGGATGCGGGAACGTATATCTGGAATTCCGGAATATTTATTTTCTCCGGAAGAAGCATGGTCAAAGCACTTCGTCAATATGCGCCCTTGATCTGTGATCTGCTGGCTGAAGTTCCCTATAACTCCAGTGAAGAATATGAGATCCTTGATGAGCGATATCCGTTGACGCCGAATATCTCCATCGATTATGCGGTAATGGAGTCGGCAGAGAATATCTACACCTTACCAGCAGATATTGGCTGGAGTGATCTGGGTACCTGGGCTTCCCTGCATGCCGAACTCTGCAAGGATGAACATGGTAATGCCGTTCAAGCCGAGAAGTCCATTATCCAAGATGCGAAGGGAAACATCATTCGCGTACAAGCCGGAAAAACGGTGGTCGTCCGCGGGATGACAAATATGATCGTCGTCGATGAACCGGAGGCTCTGCTCATCTTCCCGATGGATCAGGAACAGGAGATCAAGGGAGTCGTGAAATCATTTGGTAAGTAAATTATGGTAAAACTGTATATGACACTGCAGGTTACGGGAGGAGTAGATATAATTAGAAGGTATAGTGAAGGCTTGCATTGAGTGAAATCGTTTGGAGTGAAGAGGGGAGATACGGGTCAGGATCCGAAATAGAGTATACTCTGTGTCGCCATTTGTATCGATTCTGTTGATCTCGTTCTGTTGTGTTCAGATCGAGGAGAGAAATGAAGCCAGCTACTTCCAGGGTGATCTCCAATTCGGGGGAAAGGTTGTAGTTCCAGCCAATACCTCCTCTGAGGCATAGAATGGTATTTTGAAATAGATCTCGGCCATCTATTGGCAAGTGGTCTGGTATTTTATCTACAGGGACGTATTGATCAAATGCAGGTTTAATGTCAATAAGATCAGCTGGCTTCCATTTGAAATCTGTGGAGGCATTGTTTTTATGGTAATTGATTTTGGCCTTTCTGAACAAAGTTATCTGTGGGCCAACAATTACGAAAAAAGTATTTTTTCGCTTAAGCGCAATGCCAATAGTTTTTTGGTTCCCAACTGAGGCCAGATCAGTGTCAATCAAATAATGCCTGTAAGTAAGTGGTATGTTGATAAGTGTCAGGTCTATTTGTTTGCGAAGATATATTTCCCCTTCCGTACTGTTGCTTGAATAGTGTTCTTCAAAATTGTAACGAGCATTGAATATCTGATAATCAAGTTGGATTCGGTTCCAGGGATGAATGGCTATTCCCATGTGTCCACCAAATTGAGTTATTACTTCCGGTCCATAATTCATTTCTGGAAAACCATAGTTATTCTGGTTCACGATTGCGCTAAATCCTCCCCCGATTGATATTCCTATGTAGACATGTGGTCTTGTAAACTGCGCGATTATTTGAATGCCTGGGTAGCACACTAGCAAGGAGATAAGTACAATTAGATTTTGAAAGTGGGTCGGTCTTTTCATGGATCGAGGGATTTGTGCTACAATCTTCGGGGAAATGTTTAATAATTGAACAGATGTTGTTATTCTTTTTTTATGGATTTGCCTGATCTTTTTAAACTACTTTTTCAAGAATGACACTGACTCTAGTGCATACATTTAATAAAAAAATTAGGAGATCGCAAAGATCATCACAATATGGAGCACTTCGAATGTACAAAGCCGAATATTTCATCGGCTGACAACCAACGGTAAACCCGCATGGAGATATTCCAAATCCCATAAATCCATTTATACGGTTGAGCTTCAACTCTCAACTCTCCACTCTCCACTCTCAACACCCCACTCTCCACAAGGCACTCTCCCCAAGCGGCGGCAGCCGCCAACGGACTCAAGCCAATACCGAACACCGAATACCGATCACCAATTCAGTCGTCCCTGAATCTGGTTGCAAGAATATCACGTTAAACGTTGAACCGGTTGGCCGACAGGCCACCCTTGAACCTTGAACGGCCAGGCGTTGTATCCCACAGTCAAACCGACAACAGACAACCGATCACACTCCGTCCAACAACGCATCATCCACCAGATTCGGGAGCGTCACCTTCAACCGAGGCTCGGCATCCATGGCCCGTTGGATGGCCCAGATCGCTTCATCATTCCGGGCCCAGGAGCGCCGGGCAATGCCATTGTTGACATCCCAGTGCAACATCATGGCCAGTCGCCGATCTGCTGCATCCGTGCCATCCAGGACCATTCCGAATCCACCGTTGATGACCTCACCCCAGCCTACGCCGCCGCCATTATGCAGACTGACCCAGGTCGCACCCCGGAACGCATCACCGACAAAATTATGGACCGCCATATCTGCTGTAAATCGCGAACCATCATAGATATTCGCCGTCTCCCGATAAGGAGAATCCGTTCCCGACACATCATGGTGATCCCGTCCCAGAACCACCGGTCCTTTCAATCGACCTTCCCGGATGGCCTTGTTGAAGGCCATGGCGATCCGGATCCGTCCTTCTGCATCCGCATACAGGATCCGTGACTTGGAACCCACCACCGGAATATTCTCATCCGCCGCACGGATCCAGATCAGATTGTCCTTCAGCTGGCCCTTGATGTCCGCGGGCGCATCGGCATGCATCTCCTCCAGGATATCGCCGGCCATCTGGTCCGTGAGATCGAGATCGGCCTTCTCTCCCGAACAACACACCCAGCGGAACGGTCCAAACCCGTAATCGAAGCACATCGGCCCCATGATGTCTTCTACATACGAGGCATATTTATACAACCCCTTTTCCTTGTCCTTCCAGACATCGGCATCACTGTCCCCGGCTTCCTTCAGGAAAGCATTTCCATAGTCCCAGAAATACATGCCCCGTTCTGCCATGGCATTCACCGCCCGGACGTGGCGTCGCAACGTATCGCGAACCGCCGCCATAAACCGCGTCTTGTTCTCGATCAGCAACGCCTTGGCATCTTCAAAGCTGTATCCGGCCGGGCAATAGCCCAGGTCATCGATATTGTGCAATGAGGTCTGGTCAGAGCCCAGCTCGATGAAAAATTCTTCTTCCACCAGTTTTTCCCACAGGTCCACGACATTGCCGTGATAGACCAGCGCAATTGCTTCTTTCTGGTCGCGACAGTGGGTGATCCGGGCCAGCAGGGCATCCATATCGGTATAGACATTCTCCCGGAGGATATACCCGTCGCTGATACGTTGCTCGACGGTCAGGCCGTCGACTTCTGCGATCACGCCGACCGCACCTGTGATGATCGCCGCCAGCGCCTGCGCGCCAGACATGCCTCCGAGTCCCGAGGTCAGGTACACCTTGCCGCGCAGGTCTTCCTTGCCCAGACCGTGCAGGCGACCGGCATTCAGGAGTGTGATCGTCGTACCATGGACGATGCCCTGTGGACCGATATACATATAGGAACCGGCGGTCATCTGGCCATATTGGGTGACACCCAGGGCATTGTATTTGTTCCAGTCGTCCTTTTTGGAATAATTCGGGATCATCATCCCATTGGTGACCACCACACGCGGGGCCTCGGCATGCGATGGAAACAGTCCCATCGGGTGCCCCGAATACATCACCAGGGTCTGCTCCTCGGTCATGGTGGCCAGGTACTGCATGGTCAGCCGGTACTGTGCCCAGTTCTGGAAGACCGCGCCGTTGCCACCATAGGTGATCAGTTCGTGAGGATGCTTGGCCACCAGGGGATCCAGGTTGTTCTGGATCATCAACATGATGGCTGCAGCTTGTGCGCACTTTGCAGGATAATCGGTGATCGGCCGGGCGACCATGGTATAGGTCGGCCGCAGGCGATGCATGTAAATGCGACCGAACCGATTCAGCTCATCGGCAAATTCCGGGGCCAGGATGGCATGTTGCTCTTTGGGGAAATACCGCAGGGCATTGCGCAGGGCCAGCTTGCGGTCATCCTCGCTCAGGTCCTGGATATTCCGGATCGGCGCATGGCTGACCTGCGGATCATAAACGGGGGGTGGAGGCAACTCCGCCGGGATGCCCTGGAGTATATCTTGCTGGAAATCGTGGAGATTCATTGTCAGATTGTCTTGGTGGGGCAAAGATAGCCAGCCCTTCGCCATTCATCCTTCACCTGTAAGAGGATCATCCGGGGATGAGGTTATCACGCACTCCAAGCATTCCACTCGAAATCACGCAATACCGAAATCACGCCATACCGCCATCTGGCCCCGCAGGGGTCAAAGGTTTATAGAAAAGCGCATCGGGCATCCTCCACGGCCCCGTAGGGGTCGAACATTCTCTCCTCGACCCCTCGACTCCTTGACTTCTCCACTCACGTCACACAAGAATTGCGGCTAAAGCCGGTTTGTTGTCCCATACAACCCTGGGCTGAAGCCCAGGGCTATTGACGACAAGCTTCCAATCGAAATAACTCAATAACGAAATCACGCCATAACGCCATCTGGCCCCGTAGGGGTCAAAGCTTTATAGAAAAGAGCTTCGGGCATCCTTCGCGGCCCCTTCGGGGTCGAACATATTTTCCTCGCCCCCACGACTCCTTGACTTCTCCACTCACTTTGCACAAGAGTTGTGGCTAAAGCCGGTTTGTTGTCCCATACATCCCCGGGCTGAAGCCCAAGGCTATTGACGACAAACATTCTCCTCGAAATAACCCAATACCGAAATCACGCCATACCGCCATCTGGCCCCGCAGGGGTCAAAGGTTTATAGAAAAGCGCATCGGGCATCCTCCACGGCCCCGTAGGGGTCGAACATTCTCTCCTCGACCCCTCGACTCCTTGACTTCTCCACTCACTTTGCACAAGAGTTGTGGCTAAAGCTGATCTTTTCCCCAATTAAACCTGAACACAAAGAGGCTCCCTTCTCCCCGAGAACTCGGGGGAAAGGAGAAGGGCCGGGCCCAGACGATCCCGCTTCAGTGGGATGTCTGGATCCAGACATTCCGCTTTAAGAGCGGAATCGTCCGGGGATGAGGTTATCACGCACTCCAAGCGTTCCACTCGAAATCACGCAATACCGAAATCACGCCATAACCCAGAATGGCCCCGTAGGGGTCAAAGGTTTATAGAGAAGAGCATCGGGCATCCTCCACGGCCCCGTAGGGGTCGAACGTTCTCTCCTCGACTCCTCGACTCCTTGTCTTCTCCACTCACGTCGCACAAGAATTGCGGCTAAAGCCGGTTTGTTGTCCCATATAACCCTGGGCTGAAGCCCAGGGCTATTGACGACAAGCTTCCACTCGAAATAACTCAATACCGAAATCACACCATAACGCCATATGGCCCCATAGGGGTCAAAGGTTTATAGAAAGGAACAGATGGAATGCCACTCGGCCCCGTAGGGGTCGAACATATTCTCCTCGACCCCTCCCCTCCATAACTCCTCCCCTCCATACCTCCTCCTCTCAAAACCTCATAACCTCCAAACTCATAACCTCCTCCCTGCGTTAATCTTCTCTTAATCCGCTCTTTCTGGAAAAGAATCTTAGGAGAGTTCCGTTTTCCCCTTAACTTTGCAGGCTTATGAGATTGAGGATCCTTGGCATCAGCCTTTTAATCATTGTTTTCGCGAGTTGTAAATCAGACTTTGAGCGTATCCGCCTCAGCGGGGATACCAAGTTGATTTACGATAAAGGCATTGCCCTGTTCGAACAAGGGGAGTACCAGAAGGCACAAACCCTCTTTGAGCTGATTATCAACAACTTCCGCGGCCAAAAGGAGGCTGAAGACCTTTATTTCAAGTATGCCTACACCCACTATCACCTCAAGAATTATATCCTCGCCTCATACTACTTCAATAACTTTTCCAGCACTTATTCACTGAGCACCAAAAAGGAGGAGGCCGACTTTATGGCCGCCTTTTCCAACTATCGGCTGTCCCCCCAATTTCGACTGGAACAGTCGTTTACCCAGAAAGCCATCGACGGTTTGCAGGATTTTGTCAACGCATATCCTAAAAGTGAGCGGGTTCCCGAATGCAACCAGCTGATCGACGGCCTGCGCGCCAAACTGGAAAAGAAAGCCTTCGCAGAAGCCAAGCTCTACTACGACCTCCGGCAGTACCAGGCCGCACTCCACACCTTTGAGAATCTGCTCAAAGACTTTCCGGAGACCAGAGATGCCGAACTCGTCCGCTACCTGATGGTCGATGCCGCATTCGCCTGGGCCGAGAATAGTGTGGTGGACAAAAAAGCCGAACGTTACGAGAAGACCCTGCAGTTTGCCAGGCTCTTCCGTGCAAAATATCCCAACAGCGAGTACAGTGAAGCACTGGCCCGCACCGAATCTGAAACCAGGAAAGCCTTAAACACAATCTGATCCATGTCCGACCTAAAGAGCAAGTTCCAGGGAGTAAACCCCCATCTCAAGGCCCTCGAAATCGAGCGTCTTGTTGAGAAGACCGGCAATATCTACGAGTCCCTCGCGATCATCAGCAAGCGGTCCCGGCAGGTAGCCGTGGATATGAAGAAGGAACTCAACGACAAGTTGGAAGAGTTCGCGGTTCATACAGAGACCATCGAGGAGGTCCAGGAGAATAAAGAGCAGATCGAGATCTCCAAGGTCTACGAGAAACTGCCCAATCCCGCGATTATCAGCATGCAGGAATTCATGGACGATGAACTGCACATCCGCTATAAGGAGGAGACACCCGAGGAGTAATCCTCCGGGTGAACACGCCTATGTCTGCCCTTCAGGGAAAACGAATTCTTCTCGGCGTGACAGGCAGCATCGCTGCCTATAAGTCTGCCTACCTGACCCGTCTATTGGTCAAGGCTGGTGCAGAGGTTCGTGTCATCATGACCCATGCCGCCACACAGTTTGTCAGCCCCCTGACCCTGGGTACCCTTTCTAAAAATCCGGTCTATACCGACATCATGGATGCCGGACAGTGGAACAACCACGTAGAGATGGGCTTGTGGGCCGACCGGATCGTGGTCGCCCCGGCAACAGCAAACACCCTCGCCCGTATGGCCAGCGGCATTTGCGATGACCTCCTGCTCGCCACCATCCTTTCCTCCCGCTGCCCGGTCCTGGTGGCACCTGCCATGGACCTGGACATGTGGGCCCACCCCACCACCCGCCGGAATATGGCCACCCTGCAGGCGGATGGTGTCCGCACGATTCCTGTCGGCGACGGCGAACTGGCCAGCGGCCTGGTCGGCCCCGGGCGTATGGCTGAACCGGACGAGATTGTCGCATTTCTGGAACAGGACCTGACCGCCAACCAGGACCTTCTTGGAAAAACAGTCCTGGTGACGGCCGGACCTACCCGCGAGGCATTGGACCCCGTGCGTTATCTGACCAACCACTCCAGTGGCAAAATGGGGGTTGCCCTGGCGGAGGAACTCGCCCGAAGAGGCGCCACTGTGCATCTGCTCCTCGGACCAGTTGATCTTCGTCCGGTCCATCCGAATATCCACATCCTTCCCATTACCACCGCGCGCGATCTCCTGGCCGCATCCGAACGAATATTCCCGGATTGCGATGCAGGAATTCTTGCGGCGGCAGTAGCCGACTATCGGCCCGCTACCGAAGCCAAAGAGAAGATCAAGAAAACCGGAAACAACGACACCCTCTCCCTGGACCTCGTCCGCAACCCGGATATTGCAGCCACCCTGGGCAAGAACAAGAAACCCGGACAGATCCTCATCGGTTTCGCTCTGGAGACCACCAACGAACTGGAATACGCCCGCAAGAAACTGACGGCCAAGAACTTTGATTTCATCGTCCTCAACTCACTACGTGATGAAGGTGCCGGTTTTGCCGGTGATACCAACAAGATCAGCCTCGTCTTCCCTACCGGTGACCCGCAACCCTTCGACCTGAAGTCCAAAACGGCAGTGGCCACGGATATCGTTAATGCCCTAGCAGCTCTGTTCAAGTAGGTCTCGTCGTACTGAAGGCACACTTCCGAGATTCGCCTTTCTCATTTCTACGTTCCTGGTTCCTTTGTTCCTGGTTCCACGTTCCAGATTCCTCGAAATAACGCCTTAACGAAATAACGCCTTAACGCAATAACCCTGCTTTTGAACCCGGAGGAAAGCCAACGCCCAATACCTTCCTATGTTCCGCAATTTTCCGCCTTCCGCTCCCAGACGAAGCTGCTGTGCAGCTTGTCTGGATCCGGACATGGTGCCAAAAGCACCATCGTCCGGGTTCCGCCTTCGCATTTTCTCATTTCTCATTTCTGATTCCTTCTTCCTTCTGGCATTTTTGATTGCGCCCCTTCAGGGCTTTTACCCAAGGTTCATCATTTCGTTGGGCGCTGCCCAACGCTGAGATATGGCGCCCCTTCAGGGCTTGCCCCCTGGTATCGAGGCAAACCCCTGATTCCTCCCGCCAGGGAAGGCGCGCATCCCTCGAAATAACACAATAACGCCTTAACGAAATAACGCTTCTTTCAAACCCCGGGTGATCGCCAATACCCAACAGCCAAAACCCAACGGCCAATACGTTCCTATGTTCCGCTTTCCGCTTTCCCACTTCCAATTTCGGCCTTCAGATGACACGGGCGACTAAAGTCACCCCTACAACACGCGCTTTCCAACTCCTCGTCTCACGTTCTCAGAGTCTCACAGTCCCAAAACTGCTCAGCCGATTTCCGCCTTCGCACTTCCGCCTTCCGACTTCCGCTTTCCTCTTTCAGACTTCCGCTTTCCAGGTTCCGCCTTCGTATTTTCTCATTCCTGCATAAGCAAGTGATGCCGAAGCACTCCACGGTTTCAAACGTCTTCCTCCTCTGATCGAAGAAGGATGATCCTTTATCCTGATGGACAAGCGATTCTGTCGAAATTTGGTGTCGGGAGCCAGCCATTTTACGATTTCAATCGTTGTAATTGTGAACGAGTTCCTAATACGGTCGCAAAGCCTTGCTGATCCGTGTTTTTGAACGTTATTTTGATGTACCGTTTTTTGATACGATCCCATGACCATTCTCTTCAATCGCCAACGCCTTAATCCATTTTCCAGCATCGCCGGCATTCTGCTGATGACCCTGGTATTTGTAGGCCTCTTTTTTATTGCAAAAGGCATCTTCTGGGTGCTTGCCAAAGCGGCTTTCTTCCTGTTGGCTGCGGCCCTCATTGTCCATTACAAAACGGTGGTTGATTTTGGCAAATGGTTGTGGAATACCATCCTGACCCATCCGCTGCAAGGTATTTTCCTCACTGCCCTCGGCGTACTCCTCTACCCTGTCCTTTTTGCCTATTTGTTTGTGCGCGCACTGGTCAACCGGAAAGTATCCAAATTGCAGGACGCTGTTCAACAGGAACGCGAAGGTGAGTGGGTCGATTTCGAAGAACTGGAAACAACCTTCAAACAGCGCAAGCAGCGCTCCGAACGCAAAGAACTGGAGTCCACGGATCGGTATAGCGATCTGTTCGAATAAGCCGCCTTCCTTTCAGAGTTTCCCGATCACTTGGATACAGCTTGACCACACTTCCGGTAAATTTGTGGTAAACCCCCTGTAGCTGATCACCACCTGCCTCCTCTTTTCCCTTTTGCTCAGTCTCCTGTATCTGTGGATATTGGAGCGATCCCGTCGGGCCTGGTTGCGGCTGACCCCGCTACCTATCTCCCTGGAGCAGATGCCCTCTGTTTCCATTCTGATCGCTGCACGCAACGAGGCAGACCGGATCCAACCCACCCTCGAGGCCCTTGATGCCCAGGACTACCCGGGCGACTGGGAAGTCCTGCTGATCGATGACCATTCTGAGGATCCAACCCGGGAGGTGATCGAACGGCATGCAGGACAACGGATAAACCTGTTGACCAGTGACGGGCAGGGCAAGCGGGCAGCCCTGTTCACCGGGGCGCGATCGGCCACCGGATCGATTCTGCTCTTCACAGATGCCGATTGTCTGCCCGCCCCCGGATGGATCCGGGCCATGGTCGCCCCTTTTCAGGACCAGGGCATCCACTGGGTGTCCGGGCCGGTCATCAGCCTGTCCACTGATTCCCTGGTCAGCCGATATGACACTCTTGAATCACAAGGCCTGATGGCCTGGACGGGCGCCGGCTTCGCCCTGGGCCATCCGGTCCTCGCCCAGGGTGCCAACATGGCCATTCGCAAATCTACATTCGATCATATCGCTGCTGCATCTTTGCCTCAACGGGCCTCCGGGGATGATCTCTTCTTCCTGGCGAAATGCAGACAGCATTATCCGGAGGGCAGCCGGTTTCAAGCGGACCACCAGGCCATTATCCAGACCGCAGCACCCCCGTCCTGGAGCAACCTGGTTGCCCAACGGTTGCGCTGGGCCTCCAAGACAGGCCATCTGGATCGCTGGCAGGGGCAGGCGCCGATGATCCTCACTTTTCTGATGAGCCTGATCTTTCTGTTGACTCCCGTAGCCCTCGTTTGGGACTGGTCTGGTGCCGGGTTGGTCCTGATCCTTCCTGCTATGATCAAGCTGATCGCTGATCACCGGCTTCTTTCCGGCGGATGGCAAAAAGCCGGATCACCTCCCTCCTGGTCCACCTATGCAGCCGCTGTCATCATCCATCCAGTACTTGTCCTGGTGGCAGGCGTGCTGGGTCCGCTTCGACGCACGTATCTTTGGAAAGGAAGACTGGTTCAATGATCGCTTACAATCTGGAAGATGCACTGGCTGCGCCGGATCAGGTTCAAACCCTGGTCCTGTACCGCAGGTCTCTGGCTACCTGGCCGGATGAGTTGTTTCGATTAAAACGGTTGACTCACCTGGAGCTGGATCAATGTGCCATCACCCATCTTGATGAACGGCTTCTTCAACTCCCTCTCCATACCCTCAAACTTCCCCGAAATTCGATCACGGCTATCCCGCCCTGGTTTCCGCAGATGAATGCCCTGCGCCACCTGGACCTCTCCCAAAACGAACTGGGCTCTTTCCCGGCTGATCGGATCCCCTCGCAGCTGACCCATTGTTTGCTGGCCCGAAATCGACTGGTCCAGTTTCTTATTCAGAATATCGCCCACCTGGAACATCTGGACCTTCGCCGAAACCCCCTGTCGCGACAGGGGTGGCCGGATTTTCAGCCTGGTCTGAAAGAAATTTTTCTCGAGGGGTCCCCTTCCGCGGCAGATCGATTTTTCTCCAGTCGTTTTCCCGATCTGAAAACGCTTTCGATCACCCGATGCAAGCTCAAGACACTGCCTGCTGACTGGTCCCAACGGTTTCCGGCACTCCAGGTCATCGATCTTTCTTCCAACTGGCTGGACCAGCTTCCGTCTCAGTATCCTGAAGGAGGTCTGCTTTGGCAGCGTCTGAACCTCGCCAGGAACAGGCTGACCTCCCTCCCTGCTCAGTGGTCCACTACATCGCATTTACGCGAATTGGACCTTTCGGGAAATGCATTGCAGGCTCTCCCAGCAGACATAGCCCAGCTAGCGCATCTGACCCGCCTCCATTTGGCGGGCAACCCCCTTCAGCGTCTTCCATCTGAACTGTCCAGTCACCGGCGGTTGAAGGTCCTTCAGGTGAAAAATACCCGGCTGTCCGATCTGGATCCCGGCCCCTGGCCTGCCTTGGAAAAACTGATGTTGCAGGGAACACCACTCTCCGGTCGCGAGGATATTTTGCGCAGTCTGCCTTCGCGGATCAAGGTGACCGGGAAGAAGCGTATCGACACTCCCGGGGCATTGTCCCTGAGCAGTTTTCGGAAAAAGGCAGAAAAGGCCGGGTGGACATCTATCCATCAAGCCCGGATCTGGAAGCTTGCGGAGGATCTCTCCGCGGGGCGAAAGGCCAAGCCGACCCTTCAGGACCATCTCGATCTCTGGAATCTCGGATTGCCGGAATACCCCGACGCCCTGATCCGGTTGTCTCCCGGACGAAAGCTCCCCCCTCAGGGCCGACTGCTGGTTTTCGGTCGCTCCTGGCTGCCCACCCAACCCCTTGCGCAACGGGCGAGGGGATTGGGGATCACCCTGGTCTCTTCCGGAGAAGACTACCCCGACATGGTCCTCTTTGGCAGTCCGCAGGGAAACCCGGAATCACTGCATGCCGGACGACAGACCTGGTGGACAGCTGCCGGGCTGATGGATGCGCTCCCGCCCCTGCCTCCAAACCGACCAATGCCAGAGGGAAATGAAGCGAAGATCGCCCAGCTTTTACGCAGTGGCATGCCGATCTATCAGGCTATTGCGAGACAGGACCTTCAGGATCATGGCATCCCCCAAAACCTGTACGGGGAGCTCTTGCTGATCATTCGAAAAGGACTGATCCCGCAGCTCCGCAAGGAATGGCCCGGCCTTCTCGTACGCTATGGGCGGGGCGACTGGGTGGTGGATTGCCTGCGCCCCAGGAAAGAAAACAGGGAAGATGATCTGGCCCTGGCTAAAAAATGGAAGGTGAGCCAACAGGCCCTCGAGCACTGGATGAATCTCTAACCCGATCGGCAAGGGAGCCGCATCCTGGAACACAAATAGATGAAAAAGCCCGACGTTGCTGGCGTCGGGCTTTTGTATGTGTGCGAGTGATCTGTTTAGATGTCCACCCGAGCATATTTGGCATTGGCCTCGATGAACTCGCGGCGAGGAGGCACCTCATCGCCCATGAGCATGGAGAAGATCCGATCGCATTCTGCTGCATCGTCAATGGTCACCTGCTTTAGTATCCGGCGTTCCGGGTCCATGGTGGTTTCCCACAGCTGTTCGGCATTCATCTCTCCAAGACCCTTATATCGCTGGATCTTGACATTGGCATCTGCTCCACCCAGTGTTTCCATGGCTTCTGCCCGCTCCTGTTCATTCCAGGCATACTGGGATTGACGTCCCTTGCTCAACTGGTACAAGGGTGGTGAGGCAATGAAGATGCGTCCTTCATCAATGAGGCGGCGCATGTAACGGAAGAAGAAGGTCAGGATCAGGGTCACGATGTGGCTACCGTCAATGTCGGCGTCGCACATGATGACGATCTTGTGATAGCGCAGTTTGTCGACATTCAGGATGCGAATGCCGTCTTCATTCTCCTGGATACTGACCCCGAGAGCGGTGAAGATATTCTTGATCTCCTCGTTCTCATAGATCCGGTGTTCCATGGCCTTTTCCACGTTGAGGATCTTACCGCGCAGGGGCAGGATGGCCTGGAAGTTCCGGTCACGGCCCTGTTTGGCTGTCCCGCCGGCAGAATCTCCCTCAACGAGGAAGATCTCCGATTCTTCAGGGTGGCGGGAAGAGCAATCGGAGAGCTTGCCCGGAAGGCCGCTTCCGGTCAGGGCTCCCTTGCGTTGCACCATTTCCCGGGCCTTTCGGGCGGCGTGTCGGGCGGTTGCGGCCAGGATGACCTTGTCGACGATCTTCTTGGCGTCCCGTGGATTTTCTTCGAGGTAATATTTCAGGTGGTCCCCCAGCACCCTGGAGACGATCCCGTTCACTTCAGAGTTCCCCAGTTCCCCTTTGGTCTGTCCTTTGAATTGGGGTTCCGGCACCTTGACCGAAACGATCGCGGTGAGTCCTTCCCGGAAATCTTCACCGGAGATATCAAAGGTCAGTTTCTTGAACAGGCCGTTGTCATCCCCGTATTGCTTGAACAGACGAGCTACAGCCCGACGGAATCCCTGTACGTGGGTTCCGCCATCCCGGGTGGTAATATTGTTGACGTAGGACAGGATATTTTCGGAGTACGACGTGTTGTAGTGCATCGCCACTTCGACTTCTACATTGTCCTCCTTTCCAGTGACGTAAATGGGTATTTCGATCAGGGGTGTCTTGGTGGCATCCACATAGATGACGAATTCCTGGAGCCCGCCTTCGGAGTAGAAGACCTCGGACAGAAAGGATCCATCCTCCAGGGTTTCGCGCTCATCGGTGATGGTCAGGCGCAACCCCTTGTTGAGGAAACTCAATTCGCGCAGGCGGTGGGCCAGAGTTTCAAAACTGAATTCCAGGGTCTCAAAGATCTCGCCATCCGGCTTGAACGTCACCCGCGTACCTGTCTCTTTGGTATCCCCGATGATCTCGACGGGCCCCTGAGGCTTTCCCTGGCTGTATTCCTGCACCCAGATCTTGCCATCGCGCCAGACCTCTGCCCGCAGATGGATGGACAGGGCATTGACGCAGGATACACCCACACCGTGCAGTCCACCGGATACCTTGTAGGTGTCTTTATCAAATTTACCCCCGGCATGAAGGACGGTCATGACCACTTCCAGGGCAGATTTCTGTAATTTCTGGTGCATCCCGGTAGGAATACCCCGACCATCATCGGTCACGGTCAGGCTTCCATCCTTGTGGATGACGACTTCAATATGGGAGGCATGTCCAGCCAGGTGTTCGTCGATCGAGTTGTCGACCACCTCATATACCAAATGGTGAAGTCCCTTATAATCTGTGCTGCCGATATACATGCCAGGCCGGCGACGTACGGCCTCCAATCCTTCGAGGGCCTGAATGTTATCCGCGGTATAATTCCCGGGATTTGAAACCGGCCCTTTTTTCTCATTTTCCATAGGCGCAAAGATACAAAACAGGGCGGTTTTCCGGACAAAAAAAGAGGGAATAATCAAGCTGCTTTTCCTTGCATATCAATCTGTTATAAAATTAATAATCACTCAATTAAATCAACCCGAAAATGAGGCGAAATCAGGTGCATTTTTTGTAGTTCCCCCAGAACTGCTGATCTTTGGCCCGGGCCGCCGAAAGGCGGGCCAAATGCCTATGCAACCCACCTCAAAAACCATCCACTGCCCATCACCCGAAGCACTGCCGGCTATCGCTCGTGAGGTGATCCGACTGGCGGGCACCCGCCGGGTCATCTGCCTGACCGGCGATCTCGGCGCGGGCAAGACGGCCCTGGTCACAGCCCTGGTCAGCGAGCTGGGAAGTGACGACGGGGTTTCCAGCCCCACCTTTGCCCTGGTCCAGGATTACCTCTCCGTTCACCAGGATCCCCAGGTGATCCATCACATTGATGCCTATCGCCTGACGGACCTCAATGAGGCCCTGGATATCGGGATCCTGGAATTTCTGGACGACGATGCCTGGACCTTTATTGAATGGCCCGAGATCCTCACTTCGGTCCTGCCGGATCATCGATTGGACATTGACATCCAAATCCTTCCGGATTCCACGCGGGAAATTGTAATTTTGGAGAGATGAGCAAGCGTATTCCCATTCCCGCCGAATTGACCAAGGCCCACATGCAACCCCAGGAACAAGCCCTGGCGTTGCGCCCGAAAAATCACAAGCTGTTCATTGGTATCCCCAGGGAAAACTCTCCGGAAGAGACCCGGGTCGCCCTGGTTCCCTCCAACGTCGCTGCCCTGGTCGGGTATGGGCACCGGGTGGTTATACAGAGTGAAGCCGGAAAGCGAGCCAACTTCCTGGACCATGAATACAGTGAGGCCGGGGCGGAGATCGCACAATCCGACGAGGAGGTCTACCGGGCCGAGATGATCATCAAGACCGCTCCGCCGACGATGGCCGAGATCGATCTGATGCATCCGAATCAGGTGTTGATCTCTCCCTTGCACCTGCCCATCGTCCAACGGGAATTCCTGGAAAAACTGCGCAGTAAACGGGTCATTGCCCTGGCCATGGAATACATCCAGGATGATTCCGGTGCCTTTCCGGTGGTTCGGATCATGAGCGAGATCGCCGGTATATCGGCCATTCTCACCGCAGCCGAACTGCTGAGCCGCTCCAACAAGGGGACCGGTCTGCTGCTCGGGGGGATCTCCGGCGTTCCGCCTGCCCGGGTCGTCATTCTCGGATCCGGTGTGGTCGCTGAATATGCCACCCGGGCTGCCTTGGGTCTGGGAGCCGAGGTGCGTGTGTTTGATAACAATATCTACAAGCTGATGCGCTTGAAGCATCATCTGGGCAGCCAGATCTTCACCTCAGCCATGGACCCGGTGATCCTTCGGAATGAACTCTACCAGGCGGATGTGGCCATCGGGGCCATCCACTCCAAGAGCGGGCGTGCCCCGGTCGTCGTCGGCGAAGAGATCGTGGCCGGTATGAAAGACGGGGCGGTGATCGTGGACGTCAGTATCGACCAAGGCGGTTGTTTTGCCACATCCGACCTGACCACCCATTCGAAACCGACCTTCGTCAAACACGGGGTGGTCCATTTCTGTGTCCCCAACATTCCATCCAGAGTGGGTAAAACGGCTTCTGCAGCAGTCAGCAATATCCTGACACCCATCCTCCTGAAGCTGGAATCGGTTACCGGCATCGAATCCCTGCTCTATCAGAGTGTCGGATTGCGCAACGGGGTCTATGCGTACAAGGGTTGTATCACCAATTCCTATCTGGGAGAAAAATTTGAAATGAAGACGACCGATCTGGAGTTGTTGATCGCGTCTATTCTCTGAGTTTACTGCTCCTAACTGCGCATCGCTTCGACAGGATCCATGCGGGCGGCCTGCAAGGCCGGGATCAATCCGGACAGGATGCCGATGACGGCAGAGACACTGATACCGATAAACACATTCTGCCAGGAGAGGAACATGGGAAAGTCAGCAACAGCTGCAATGCCCTTGATCACTGCCAGCACCAGGAGCAGGCCGGCCAGGCCGCCGATCAGACAGAGGATCACCGCCTCCACCAGGAATTCCAGAAGAATGAAAACCGCCTTGGCTCCCAGGGCTTTTTTAATCCCGATCAGGTTGGTTCGCTCCTTGACAGATACGAACATGATATTCGCGACGCTGAACATGCCCACAAAGAGGGCAAAGACACCAATGAGGAATCCCGCCCAGTTGAGGACGCTGAAAAAACTGTCCAGCAGGGTGGTCAGGATGGACATCTCATTCACGGCGAAGTTGTTGTCCTGGCGGGGCGACAGTCGTCTTCCCGAGCGCATGATCCCGATGACCTCATCGGTCACGGCTTCCATGTCCGACCCGGGGTAGGCTTTCACGGCTACCATCCCGCCCCCATAGTTGCCGGCCTCGCGTACATTGGCGATCTGTCGAGCCAGGGGATAGGAGATCATCACTGCCCGATCAAAATCCATGACCTTGATCAGGTCTTTGCCCGACGGCTCGATCAGACCGATCACCTTGAGCTTGTGCCCGTTGACCTTGATCTCCTTGCCAATCGGATCGAGATTGCCAAACAGCATTTCAGCGATCCGGGCACCGATCACCGTGACCCGGCTACCGGTCTGGTATTCGATGGATGAAAAGTAACGACCGTCCGAGTATTGGAGGTTGAAGAGATTGGAATAGTCTTCCGTACCCGCAATGAGGTAGGCACGATCGACACTGCTGGCGCCATATTTGACCGGTTTGGCCCCCAGAAAGATCGAATAGGTGACAAATTCGGCACTCTCACTCTTCTCTTTGATGGATCTGAAATCCTGGTAATTGGGATTGGGCCGACGGAGATATTTCCAATAATTCGCATTGGGGTCCTCGTTCCAGGGCTGCTTGGTCACATAGAGGACATCATCACCCAACTTCTCCAGGCTCTGCTTGATATTATTCTCCAGGCTGTCCACCGCAGATTTGATGGACATGATGCAAAAGATCCCGATGGTGATACCCAACAGGGAGAGAATACTTCGCGTCCGGTTGAAACGCAGTTCATTCAATGCCTGTAAAAAACTGGCGGGCAGGGATTGGAGGATGGCTCTCATCTACACCAAAGATACTTCCGGTGTGGCGGTGTAGAAAATCCTTTCGATGAATGATCGCCAGGGGAAGGCCAACGACCAGCGGTAGCCGATCAAGTGTTGCGAATTGTGCCTACCGGATCAGCGAAAAGCTTCCCAGGCTCTCGTAATATTCGCCTTTGCACAGGTAACGCGCCTTGTACACATAGATCCCCGGAATGAGCGCATCGCCATTGAATCGGCCATCCCATTTCTGGTATGCATCCGTGGTAGCGAACACCCGGGTACCCCAACGGTCGTAGATCTCAAAATAATCCAGTCCCTCGAGGGCCACCGGATTACTGATCCCGTATTCCTCATTGAGTTGATCGCCATTGGGTGTAAAGGCACTGGGCAATAACAGCCGATCACAGCTGAGATCCGCGGGGTCGACCACTTCGACATACACGGTATCTGTCGCAGTGCATCCGCCCTGGACAAAGTTGATCTGATATCGACCGGTAGCCGATGGCGTGATGACCGGTTCGCGAGTCGCAGGGTCACTCACCCCGGTAGTCGGTATCCAGGCAAAAGAAGTGGCACAGGTGCCCGAGGTCTGCACCTGGAAAGATTCGCCGAGATAGATGACGGTATCCCGGGTCAGGATGACATCCCGTGGGGTGTAGAGCAATTTGATATCCGATTCGGGCAAGGCCCTGTCGTAGACCCTGAATTCATCCAGCTGACCCTTGAACCGGATCTGCCCCGAACCGACGCAGGGGCTGGCAGAGAGGGCCAACTGGGCATTGTTCTGTAATTCAAGACGATCGGAGGAGGCGTCTTCCTTGACAAATTCGCCATCGACGTAGAGCAGGATCTTGGTGGCGCGCCGAACGATGACAATGTGGTACCAGCAGCGGCCTGCGGGCAGTCGATAGTCCATTTTCACCTGGAGGGTCGGATCCTCACTGACCAGGATGCCCAGGGTCCGGCTGGAAGGTGTGTAGGTGATCGCCAGCGCACGGTCCTCATCACAATCTTCCCGCTTGGAAATGATGTCATAGATCCCGGAGGAGGATTCCGGTTTGAAATAGAAGCTGATGCTGAAGTCTGCCTTGCGCAGTCGATTGACAGAAATGTCCCCCAGCAGGGTGAGGAAATTCACACTGCCATCAAAACTGAGGGCGTCTCCGACAGGACCACAGACGAAGGTGGTATCTCCGTCAAAAAAGAGGACATTCCCATAACCGCTTTCATCGATGAGGCTATCGTTGAAGGACAGATTGGTCACCAGGTTTGCAGAGAGCTGTGCCTGCAGGGGTGTCGACAACCCGAGGGTCATGAGAAGTAGAAAAATTGATATACGCATATCCATAAGAATCCTGATCGGGGTAAAAACGTTGCTTGGACGGTCCGGATTATCCTACTTGCCAAATAAACCGCCCAAACCACCCAGCGCACCCAGTCCGCCGGGCAAAACAGAGCTCATCCAGTCCTGCACCAGCTCCTTTTCCAGGTCTGCTGCTTGCCGGATCGCCTCATTCAGGGCCAGGACCAGGTGATCTTCGACCTCGTCTGCATCTGCAAAACCGGGATGTTCCCGATCAATGGCAATGGATCGGACTTCTTTATTTCCAGACATACGAATGGTCACCAGCCCATCTCCGGAGGTGGTCTCCAGGATGTGGCTGGCCAGTTTTTCCTGGACGGCTTTTTGCTGCTCTTCGATCTGTTGGAACATAGGATGGTGTCTTTGCGCCGCAAAGGTACAATCCTCATCGATCATTCAGCACGAGGACCGGGTCTTGATGCTGAATAACAATCCCATTGGGCCTCTTCGACCGGATGTCTGCTGTACAGGTCCAGAACCTCCTTGTCTGTCAGGGCGGTTTTGTAGATGCGAAGTTCATCGACCATCCCTTTCAAGGGAAACCGCGAAGGGCCTGCCCGGCCGGCGGGGCGGGCCAGATAGAGCGGCGAGGAATTGCTGATGTCCACGTTGCGGCAACGCCGGACCTGATGGATCAACTGGCCATTGTGATAGCCTTTGGTCAGTGAGCCATCCCGTACCAGGGTCAAATGATGCCATTTACCGGTGTCCAACGGAACTTCCAACGGGATCATCCGACGAATGGAATCCTCCATCAGATCAAAGGTCACTACACCATTGACCGGGTCGTAGATCGCCTCCCATCCAGCAGCTGAACGATCAGGATCATATGTTGACAGGATGACCTGACGGAAAAGCTGATCCGGCCAGACCCGCAGATAGAAACAGACGGTCAGGTCGGAGGTGCTGAAATACCGGATCAGGGGGCCTTCGAGGAGCGCATATTCTGTGCCGCCGGAAAAGAGCAATCCATCCTGATCGATACCACACCAGCACCCCACACCACTGAGCAGGCGTATATCCTCATTCAGGGCTGTGTGATCGGATCGGTCGCATCCGTTAAAGGAATAAAAGGCAACCAGGGATTCTGCGGGCGACTGGGCAACGAGATCCACCCCGATCCAGATACAGATGAGCAGAAGTAGCCAGCGTCCCATTCGTACAAGATGCGCAATTATCGGGGAACACACAAGGCATTATCCCGGTATCGACTGCCGGATGACGATGATCGGTCCGTCGCGCCCGTCTAGAATTTACTGAAGGTGGATGTACCTGTTCCACCTGTGGATCGCAGAGCCTGCACGACATACTGGCCGGCAGGCAGATCGGCCAGGGGTATGACAATCTGGTCCGTAAAGATGCCATCGAAACGTTTGACCACCTGACCGTAGACATCCATTATCCGGATGTGGTGGTACTGACCATCCCCGAGCAAGAGAGTGGTCAGCATTCCGGCCGGATTGGGCGCGACCTGCAGGATCTCGGTGAGATGTGCCGGATCGAGTGAAGAGGTAAAGGCATCGGTGATGACAAAATCGGCCGCAAATGTGCCGGATGGAACATCATATTCCATTTTCAGGTCGGTGCCGGTCAGGGTGGTCGAATGAATCACGGTTCCGGTGGTAGACCAATAGACCCGGCCATTATGCAGGGAAAGGTAGTTGTGCGGCTCCATATCACTGTGGAGGGTCTCGGTCACAAAGGTTTCCAGGTTGGTCCGATTGATGGAGGACGGTTCCTGGGTCAGATTGTAGGTCCAGTAGATCCAGGTGTTGGATTCATCGATGGCGATATCGCCAACCCGGCCTCCAGCTACATAGACAGAAGAGGGCATGGTTGCCGGTGACCAGGAATTGAGGTCGGTGTAATTGATCTGTCCACCACCGATGGTGTAGAACAGCAGTCCGTGGGTCTCATCTACGGCCAGAACCGGAGTCCACCCGGTGAGAAAGGATTGCCCCGGGCCTACCTGTTCGATATTCGAGCCATCGAGGTTGGCTCGTTGGATCAGTTTTGTGTCTTTATCCAGGAAGTAGATCTTGCCTGCACCGAGATCAAAATCCAGATCGACCACCTTGTCGAGGCCGGAGGTAATGACAGGTGTATAGGTTTTGGAGGTCGGATCATAACGCATGATCCGATCCGTGGACAGATACTTGTCGTAAGCGACATAAAAGACCTTTTCTTCCGGGTGATAGGAGATACAGTCATAGATGTCATAGGGCAGTCCGCCACTCAGGTCGCGATGATCGGTCACCATCCCGGTTTGCATGTCGTGCTCCTGAAATTTGAAATACAGGTTATCCACCAGGAAGAGTCGCTGTGCGGAAAGGGTTCCGAGGAAGACCATACAGGTCAGGGAGGCCAGTAGAATTCTTGTCATCAAAGAAGAAGATCAGGGGTTTGGCAATATTGCGCGGCCAAAAATAGCAGAACTCCGGAATCTGGCAGGCGCTGGCGATCGGATTCCGGTGTTTTCCGCAAACTGACCGAACGAACAAACCTTTCGCTATTTTTGCGGCGATGGCTGAAGAAGAAATCACCGATTCGAGCGAAAAACAGGAGATGAGCTTCCTGGATCACCTGGATCACCTGCGTATGCATATCCTGCGTTCGCTGGTGGCGGTGGTGGTGTTTGGCATTGTCGTCTTCCTCAATAAGGACTTTGTTTTCGACACCGTTATTTTCGGCCCCCGCTCCCCCAATTTTCCGACGTATCGGTTTCTCTGCTGGCTGGCAGACACATTGTGTTTGCAGCCACCTGACTTTCAGATCCTGACCCGTGATCTCGGGGAGCAGTTCATGATCCACATCAAGAGCTCCTTCTGGATCGGGTTTATGGTCGCCTTCCCCTATGTCTTCTACGAGTTCTGGCGCTTCATTCGTCCCGGCCTGTATCCAGCCGAACAGAAGGCGGCCCGCGGTATTGTGTTTGTCTGTTCTGTCCTGTTCTCGATCGGGGTGCTCTTCGGGTATTTTTTCATCGCTCCATTTGCCATCACGTTCCTGGGTTCCTATTCTGTGGGAAGTGTGGTATCGACGCCCAGCCTGGCTTCCTATGTCGATTATATGACCATGCTGACCATCCCCGTTGGCCTGGTCTTCGAATTACCTATTGTCGCCTGGTTCCTGTCCAAGATCGGTCTTTTATACCCCTCTTTTTTACGGACCTACCGACGGCATGCACTGATCATCATTATTATCGTAGCTGCGGTGATCACACCACCGGACGTCACCTCCCAGTTGATCCTTTCGTTTCCATTATACGCCTTGTATGAGGTCAGTATTCTGATCTCTGCTCGCGTTGCCAGGCAACGGGAAGCCGAATGGGAAGCGGGTGGAAGCGAGTCTAAATCATAGGTCCTCATGTATCAGCTCTCCTCCTCCTCTACCCTGATCCTTCGATTGTTCATTCCGACGATCTGGACCGTATTTTTTGGGGCATTTGCCGTGGTCGGGTGGATGACCTCAGAAGATTTTGTCGGCCCGTTTCAGTCGACGATCTATCGCACGGTGACCACCTTATTTGTGGTAGTGGGGTTGATCCTGATCCGGATCTCCTTCTGGCGCCTGCATCGGATGGATGCGGATCCAGGCCATTTGTATGTGTCCAATTATTTCAGGACCTACAAGTATACCCTGGGGGCGATCGACCGGATCAGTATCCGGCATTACGGGTTGTTCTATCTGGGTCGGGTTGAACTGGTGGTGAAGGGAAAGCTGGGCCAGAAGATCTGGTTTGTACCCTCCCGGAAACGGATCGAGCAGTTTTTGCGCAACAATCCGGTGTGGTTTGACAAGATCAAGTGGTAATTCCATTCTGAGCAGCCATGAAATGGTTCAGCGGAGTTGTCTATTGAAATGCTGTTTTCAGGGTTGTTTTGTCACCCTATTTGCAGCGCAAAAATATCGCCAAAACAAGGTTACGCATTGATGTATACCCGGGGTTAAAACCCCGGGCTATTGACCCTAGCGCCGGGCAACCTGTTTGCCAAAGGCAGACCCGATGGCGCCTTAAACCTGTCCTTCTGCCCCATTGTAAGTTTCATCTTACTGCCCGGGTGATGCGTCTCATCCAGTCGCATCAATACTTCCTTCCCTTTCCGGGTTGCAGCCTCTTCTGGATGGTCCAACCATGATCTGGACCCATTCATGAAGTTCACCTCCCGCGACGGGGTTAAAACCCCGGGCTATTGACGCCAGCTCCGGGCAACCTGTCTGCCAAAAGGAGACCCGAAGGCATAATAATCCATTTCTCCTGTCCCATTGTAAATTTCATCTTACTGCCCGGGTAATGCGTCTCATCCAGTCGCATCAATACTTCCTTCCCTTTCCGGGTCGCTGCCTCTTCCGGATGGTCCAACCACGATCTGAACCCATCCATGAAGTTCACCTCCCGCGACGGGGGTTAAAACCCCGAGCTATTGACGCTAGCTCTGGGCAACCTGTCTGCCAAAAGGAGACCCGATGGCATAATAATCCATTCCTCCAGCCCCATTGTAAGTTTCATCTTACTGCCCGGGTGATGCGTCTCATCCAGTCGTATCAATACTTCCTTCCCTTTCCGGGTTGCTGCCTCTTACGGATGGTTCAACCATGATCTGGACCCATTTGTGATGTTTACCTCCCGTCTTCGCTGAAGCTATGGCGGGCAGGCATCCCGGGATGATTTCAAGGAACGAGGATATCCGGGTCAAGAGAACGTAATAACCTCACCCCCCAACCTCCTCTCCATTGTCATGGAGAGGAGGTGCCAAACTTCTTGGTGGTATTCTAAATGAGAATGACGTCCTCATGTCCCCCTCAGACCTGAATGCCGATCCCGGAGACAGCTGTACAGGAGGGGGTGGGCCGGCACCGGACTGATCAAACAACCCGGAAACTGCCCAACCTGCTGGCTCGGGGGAGGATAGCCTCCCGTCTTTGCTGAAGCTATGGCGGGCAGGCACTCCGGGATGATTTCAAGGAACGAGGATATCCGGGTCAAGAGAACGTAATAACCTCACCCCCGGACGATGGTGCTTCAGGCACCATGTCCGGATCCAGACAAGGCGCTGAAGCGCCTTCGTCAGGGCCCCAACCCCCTCTCCATTGTCATGGAGAGGAGGTGCCAAACTTCTTGGTGGTATTCTGAATGAGAATGACGTCCTCATGTCCCCCTCAGACCTGAATGCCGATCCCGGAGACAGCTGTACTGGAGGGGGTGGGCCGGCACCGGACCGATCAAACAACCCGGAAACTGCCCAACCTGCCGGGTCGGGGGAGGCTAACCTCCCCTCTTCGCTGAAGTTAAAGCGGGCAGGCACCCCGGACGATTTTAAGGAAAAGAGGGCTCCGGGTCAAAAGCACGTAATAACCTCACCCCCGGACGATTCCGCTCTTAAAGCGGAATGTCCGGATCCAGACATCCCGCTTCAGCGGGATCGTCAGGGCCCGGCCCCTCTCCTTTTCAAGGAGAGGGGAGCTCACACGCTCAGAGAGTCTCGCTAAGCGGCCTCAGCCGCCCGTGCCAGTCACCTTGTGCCGTTAGCTTATTTCGGCTCCAGCACGATAAAGGGGCAGATCATTTCCTCCAGCGAAATGCCTCCATGCTGAAAGGTATTCTTGAAATAATTGTGATAGTAGGTGTAATTGTTGGGGTAGAGGAAAAACCGGTCATCCTTGGCAAAGATGAAGGCCGAGCTGACATTGGGACGAGGCAAGCCCACCTTGTCCGGATCCCGGATCTCCAGGACATCCTTGGCTTCATATTGCATGTTCTTGCCGGCCTTGTAGCGCAGATTCGTCGTAGTATCCCGATCTCCGACCACTTTGGATGGTGTCTTGACCCGAATGGTTCCGTGATCCGTGGTGATCACGATCCGCAAGGGCTTTTTCTCCGACCAGCGTTGCATGGCGGCCCACAGGGGTGAGTGGAGGAACCAGCTCCTGGTCAGGGAGCGATAGGCTTTCTCATCACCGGCCAGTTCTTTCAGCACATCCATCTCCGTACGAGCATGTGAGATCATGTCGATGAAATTGTAGACGATGGCAGTAAAGTCATATTGCAGGTAGTCGGCAGCACTATCCTGGAGCGTGCGTGCCCCGTGAAGGTTGGTCACCTTCTGGTAGGTCCACTTCAACGGTTTGTGGATCGCCTTGTTGATCTGCTTGCCCAGCAGGTCACTTTCAAATTGGTTCTTCCCACCCTCTTCGGCATCATTGCGCCACCAATCCGGGTAATGCTTGGCGATCTCTGCCGGCAACATTCCACTGAATATGGAGTTCCGACTGTACTGTGTGGTAGTGGGCAGGATGCTGAAAAAGTATTCCTCGTCGGTAATGCGGAATCGTTCGGAGATAATCGGAGCCAGGATCTTCCACTGATCATACCGCAGATTGTCCAACAGGATAAAAATGGTCGGGCGATCATCGGACAGACGAGGAAAGACCTTTTCCCGCATGAGGTTCCAGGACATGGTCGGAGCACTGGCGGGGTCGGCGATCCAATCGTGGTAATTCCGATCGACAAAACGGGAAAACTCGCTGTTCGCCTCTGTTTTCTGGGTGTTCAGGATATCGGCCATATCCTGGCTCCGTGAGTCGTCCATCTTCATCTCCCAGTTCATGATCTTCTTGTAGATATCCACCCATTCTTCGACTGAACCGGCCATGTTGATATCCATGAGAATGGATCGGAAATCCTGCTGGTATCCGGTCATCACCTTTTCACTGACCAGGCGTTTGTTCTCCGTCAGTTTCTTGATGGTCAGCAAGATCTGGTTCGGATTCACGGGTTTGATCAGATAATCGGATATCTGACTGCCGATGGCCTCTTCCATGACCGTTTCCGCCTCGTTCTTGGTGATCATGACGATCGGAATATTGGGGTTTTCATCCTTGATCCGGCTGAGGGTTTCCAGGCCAGAAAGCCCTGGCATGGATTCGTCCAGAAAAATAATGTCCAGGTCTTTTTGCAGACCGGCTTCTTCAATAGCGTCGTAGCCGTTGGTCACGGTAATGACCTCATATCCTTTTTCCTGAAGGAAGAGGATCTGTGGCTTGAGGATATCGATCTCGTCGTCCGCCCAGAGGATCTTTGGCATAAGTTGGTGTTATTCGTTCATGGTGTGTGATGATCGGACCGGGTTAACCCCATGCAGCTTTCCGTCCCGGACCATTCAATGGATTCCTGTTGTTAAGTACGGCAAATTTCACGAACCGTTCCCGATTTCCGGGAAACGAAGGAGGTGAACCTTTCGCCTTACCTTTGCATGAACGAGCGCAAAACCCGTTTTCGTACGCCACTATGGCCGCACATAAAATATTCAACGATCCGGTCTACGGATTCATCACCATTCCCAGGGGGATCATCATGGATTTGGTGGAGCATCCCTGGTTTCAACGACTCCGTCGGATCCGGCAACTGGGCATGACCGACTTCGTCTACCCGGGGGCCCTGCACACCCGCTTCCAGCATGCCCTGGGTGCGTTGCACCTGATGCAATCCACCATTGAGGTCCTCCGCAGCAAGGATGTGGATATCACTCCGGAAGAAGCGGAAGCTGTCCAAATCGCCATTCTGTTGCATGATGTGGGTCACGGCCCGTTCAGCCATGTGCTGGAACACAACCTCCTCCCCTACCACCATGAAGAATTGTCCCAGGCCATCATGGCTGAACTGAATCAGCAGTTTGCCGGACGGCTGGATCTGGCCCTGTCCATTTTTGCCAATACCTATCCCAAGCCGTTCCTCCATCAGCTGGTCTCCGGCCAGTTGGACATGGATCGCATGGACTACCTCAACCGCGACAGTTTTTTCACCGGCGTTCACGAAGGGGTGATCGGGTATGACCGGATCGTCAAGATGTTGTCCGTGGTAGACGGGCAGCTGGTGGTGGAAGAAAAGGGGGTCTATTCGATTGAAAAGTTTCTGATCGCCCGGCGCTTGATGTACTGGCAGGTGTACCTGCACAAGACAGTTCTTTCTGCCGAACGGATGCTCATTCTCGTCCTGGAACGGCTGGCTCGCCTGCATCGGGAAGGAAGCCGGGTCGTCACTTCCCGGACCTTGAAGGCCATCCTCGATTTTCCCATCGACCGGAGTCTGCCGGTCAGTTCCATACTCCATGAGTTTGTGCGTCTGGACGATACCGACATCGTGCATGAATTGAAGGACATGCGGGATTCCTCCGACTTCCTCCTGCAATTCATGGCCAATGCCCTGCTGGATCGGCAATTGTTCAAGGTCTACCTGGACCGCCAGCCACCTTCGGCGGCATTCATCGAAGAGGTCCGGGAATCGACCAAAACACGGTTTGCCCAACACACCACCGAATGGGCTTCACTGATCATATCCGGCAAGGAGGAATCCAAAGCCTATCTGGAAGGCAATGATGAGATCCTGATCCTGAAAAAGTCGGGGAAGCTGGTCAGGTATTCGGATGAAACGGATTCACCGATCCGGGAGCGGATCACAGAAAAGCATTTTCTGATCTATCCACGGATGTGATCCGGCTTCCGGACCGTCTGGTGATCAGAAAGACCTGGCTTCTTGGGTCTTCGTGGTGCCACCTCCGTCTGGTGGCCCGGCCTTCGGCCAGTCCCCCATCCACCCCTGCCAGCGGGGGACATGCCGAGTAAATGGCAACCCTGGAATGAGGTAAACGTAGCCTTCCTGTTCACACTGAACAGTCCGAGACAAATAGTATTGGAAAGCGGGAAGCTTTAGAGCCCGATCTGGTTGTACCGGGAGGCATTGGCCGGATCGATCAGCCCCATGAGGTCTTTGACCTGGCGCTTCATGCTCATATCCGCCTCCTTGAAGATCTCCACCACTTCCTGGTTTTTTGCATTTGCGAAAAGCTGAATGGCCATACTGTTGCGGTTGATCTTGGCTATCGAGGCAATGGCATCGATCGCCTTCAGCATGTTGACCTTGCCCTTTTCGGGATCGCGGTGCATCTCGTCCAGTCCCTTGCGATGATAGGTATAGGATGCTTCACGCATGGCCTTGAAGGTCGGGTTCAGAGCATTTTCGACCATCCAGTAGCGATTTCGGGTACCGTCGGTCGGCTTCCACCCCTTGTTCCCGTTGGTTACGGAAGACGGGATCATGTTGATGATCTCCTGGGCCGCCTGGAAATAAGGTTCTCCTCCCATTTTAGAGAAGGAATCATAATCCAGTCCGAGGATGTAATAGGCATAAAAGGACAGGATGGAAGACAGATTATCCACGAACGCATTGCGGCTGAAGACAATGGGCTGATACTGATCATAGGTAAAGGTCACATCCTTGTCCACGTGCATGAGGATGGACGACTTGTAGTTGCTGCCATAGACCGGGCGTACCGCCTGGATGGACATATCTGCCCCGAAGGAGTTCAGGCTATATTCATCCTTGATGGTGAGCTGGATGGTGATCTCGATGCGTTCATCGATCTCGAATACGTCCTCGGTAAAGGGCTGGTTGTTCATAAACTCCTGGATCGCGGTCCGCAGGGTTTGGAAGACCTGCGGATCGACGCTCTGGAGGCGAGGTGTATTCACAATGATATCCACCTTCAGCTCCTGAGCGGAAAGGGACGACAGGGTGATCATCAAGAAAAGGAGGGTACGCAATACGTGCTTCATCATAGCAGACATTAACCATTGCCGGCAACCGGCAGATTGTGCAAATCTAGCTTGTCCGGTGGAAACAAGCGGTACACTTTGCATGAAACGAGGATTCCAGTCGTAAAGTATAACTGGCTTCCACTTTCAGAGTTGCAAGAGGAGTGCCAAAGTGAGGGGAGGAGTGGAGGAGTTAAGGAGTGGAGGAGACTTTGAGACAATGGGAATGGAATGAGGGGTGGGAAAGGCAGAAAGCGGAAGGCGGAAAGCGGAAAAATGCGGAACAAAGGAAGGTATTGGGTATTGGGTATTGGGCGTTGGGCCTTGGCTTTCCTCCGGGTCCAAAAGCAGGGATATTGCGTTATGGCGTTATTTCGAATCGCCTGGAACGTGGAACCAGGAAGTGAGACTTTGGGACTGTGTGACTCTGAGAACGTGAGACTTAGAGACGAGGAGTTGGATAGCCTGTGTTGTAGGAGTGACTTTAGTCGCCCGTGTCATCTGAAGGCCGAAATTGGAAGTGTGAAAGCGGAAGGCGGAACATAGGAAGGTATTGGCCGTTGGGTATTGGCTGTTGGG
>JAUIEA010000188.1 GCA_030429045.1 Bacteroidia bacterium
CAGATAGTTGACCTCATCCAGGATATCGTCCTGCCCGTTCAGCAGCCGCAATCGGGATCCGTCATTTGTCAGGGCGGGAAAGCCCGGTACGCCGAGTACCTCACCCCATCCGCTGAAAAGGGGGGCATCCGCCTCCCGGGCGAGAATGAGGTAGCTGTCGGGCAGCAATAGCTGTGCAGGCAGTACTCCCTGCGATGTCAGGGTTGTCAGCTTCAATCCCTCCAGATCGAGAATATCGCCGGAGGAGTTGTACACTTCGACATATTCCGCCTCAGGCAGGGCGATGGCCGGGGTGGGATCAGCCATGATCTCGTTGATGACCACTTCTCCGGAGAGGGGTTTTCGTGCCTTCAGATAGGGGAATTCGATGCGCAGGGTATCCATCGAATTGCCGGCTGTATCCGATATACCGTAAGCTTCCAGGGTATAATTGGTAAGGGTGACCATGGAAGTGGACCAGACGAGTTGGACCCGTGCGGGCTGACTGGCTGACCATTCCGCCATGGCCGGTGTTCCCAGGTCCGGAGTAAGCAGATAACGCATGGGGTCAGACGCCTCGGCCTCCCGAAGCGGTTCGGAAAAAGAAAGGGTGATCTCCTGGTCGTCCACGATGGTCACATCGGTGATCGTCGGCGGGGTTAGGTCCGGCACCGGTGCTTCGATCCGGAAATCATCAAAGTAGAATTTATCCGTTCGCGTGGCGGTATAGGTACATACAGGCCCGAAAACACCGTCGGTCAAACCGGTATATGTATCGTCCTGAACTGAGAATTCAAGTTGCAGATTCTGTCCTCCGGTGTAGTCGGCTTCAAGGGTCCAGAGGCCGTCCACCGTCCGGGTGACCCGGCAACGGCAGATGGCTGTGCTCCCACCCATTGCACCTGCGGTGGCGGTGGCCAGGAGGACTGGCACACCGGCGTCCAGGCGATAAAGGCGCAGGGCATCCTGACTCCCTGTTTCGCCGATGTCCAGGAGATAGCCATTCGCCAGGGCAAGGTCGGGCTGGTCTGCCTGGAGCACCAGTTGGAGGGCGTTGGACGTGGAGGGTGAAAAGTCCAGCCGGATGTAAAAGGACCAGATGGTGCTGTCGGGGATATCCTGAACGGTATACAACTGTGAGGTGCCGGCCTGGGGGGCCATGAGTTGTAATTCCAGCCCGGCATTGACAATGAAATCCGAGACATTTCCTTGCCAGGCGGTGCCATTGACAAGATCGCCATCGGTAAAATCATCCGACCATTGGGCCGAAAGGTCTGATGCCGTCAGGAGGAGGAGAGAAAGAAGAAGGAGGGATCGAAACATTGTCTCTAAAGTAAACAATCCCTCAGGCTTTGGGACGTTCTTTTTCACGAATGATGGCCAGGGTACGACCCCGTACCCCGGCAGTCAGGAACGGGTTGAATACCCCTGTTTTGTTGATCACGAGTATCTTTATTGAAAATTACATCCATGAAAGTAGCGGTTGTCGGTGTAACCGGGTTGGTAGGCACCGTGATGAACAAGGTGTTAGCGGAGAGAAAATTTCCTGTTTCCGAATATCTGGCTGTCGCTTCAGCCCGATCTGTCGGAACGAAGGTGACCTTTCGAGGTGAAGAGCACACGGTGATCGGCATGGAAGAGGCGGTCAGCCGTCGTCCTGACCTGGCTATCTTCAGTGCGGGCGGTAGTGTTTCCCTGGAGTGGGCACCCCGCTTTGCCGAGGTCGGTACCACTGTGGTGGACAACAGCTCCGCCTGGCGCATGGATCCCACCAAAAAACTCATCGTGCCCGAGATCAATGCCCATGAATTGACGGCAGAAGATAAGATCATTGCCAATCCCAATTGTTCGACGATCCAGATGGTGATGGCCCTTTCACCTTTGCACAAGGCTTATGGGATCGATCGCATTGTGGTGTCGACCTACCAGTCCATTACCGGTACCGGGGTCAAGGCCGTACGCCAGTATGAGATGGAGCGGAAGGAGTTCAAGCTGGAGGAAGACCAGATGGCCTATCACTATCCCATATTCAACAACTGCATCCCCCACTGTGATTCATTTCTGGAGAATGATTACACCAAGGAAGAGATGAAGCTGGTACACGAGACCCGAAAGATCCTGGGTCAGGCCGATCTCCGTATCACGGCTACCTCGGTGCGAGTCCCCGTCCAGGGAGGCCATTCGGAGGCTGTAAATGTGAGCTTTCACCGGGATTTCACCATTGGCGAGGTCCGGGAATTGCTGCGCAACACCCCCGGGGTCAGTGTGATCGACAATCCGGGTGAAAACCAATATCCCATGCCGTTGCTCTCGCAGAACAGGGATGAGGTTTTTGTCGGCCGGCTGAGAAGAGATGAATCCAATCCCAACACATTGAATTGCTGGATCGTATCCGATAACCTGCGAAAAGGGGCGGCGACAAATGCGATTCAGATTGCCGAATTTCTGGCCAGTCACCAATTAGTTGGCACAATTCATGTTTAAAGAATTGTAAATATGTTTGAGGGAACATGAACCAGTAGAACCCCTTGTTTCTCCTGTTGAATGTTCCTAACTTGGACATCCCTACACAGCGTTAGACTGAAAACCGATTGATACATGAGGACCAAGCTCGTACTTTGGGGCACGAACGCGAATGATGATCGCGTCCTGCTCGCGCTACAATTGTTACCTGAAAAGAATGAAGTGACCCTTTTTGTGTTCACTGCCGAACAAGCCACCGATGCCTTCACCAAGCAAATGATGGATGAATGGCGGGACGACAAGGAGGTTGCATTTCCAGAGGGCCATCAGGTCCTGACCCAACCATTGACCATGACCGAGACCCTCATCCCGGAGGAGTACAAGGTCGAACGGGGCGATATCGTCCAGCGCGCTCAGTCTGAGTGGGCATTTGTGGTCCTTTCCTATAAAATGCAGAAGACCTTCCAATCTGAACTGGATGCCTTTCAGGAGCGAATCCATCAGATGACGGAATTCTCCCAGCCACTCTGGGAGGAGATGAAGGCATTCTGGGACAAGGTTCAGGGCCAGGTCAGGGAACGGAATCTTTTCCGGGAGCACGTGGCCGGTCTTCGCGAACAGTCCAATGACCTGTTCAATCAAATGAAAAAATTACGGCAGGCAGCTGACAATCAGTTCCGTCGTCAATCGGCCGAAGTGGCCAAAACCTTTAGTGAAAGCCTGGAGGCCATCCAGGCGAAGATCGAGGAGGGAAAACACCTGATCAATGCGTTTGAGGACCTGAAAAAGCTCCAGCGTGAATATCACGACCTCAAACTGACCCGAGACGATCGGAACAAGTTGTGGGCGCGCATGGATGCGGCCTTCAAACTGGTCAAAGAAAAGCGATTTGGCAACAAACCCGGCGGTGGTGCTGCCGATGCAATCACCCGTGTGGAGCGTCGATACCAGGGCCTGATGTCAGCTATCGACAAAATGAACAAGTCCATCCAGCGGGATGAGAAAGACCTTCATTTTGAAGAAAAGCGGGCCAATAACAGCGAAGGTCAGCTGGAGATGCAGATCCGCCAAGCCAAGATCAACATGATCACTGAACGCGTCAACTCCAAGAAGGAGAAGCTCGCTGACATGGTGAAAACGCAAGAGGACCTCCAACGTCGCATGGCGTCTATCAAGTCAAAGTTGAATGAAGAGGAGGAGCGGAAAAAGGTAGAAGAAGCCAAGCTGGCCGTGAAAGAGCGGATCGCCAAGGAGATCGAAGAGTCGAGCAAGGAATTGGAGGATGTCGCAGACAAACTCGAAGCAGCCGCTCACGAGATCACCCATCCGAACGAACCGGTAGCCGAAGCCAAGCCTGAAGCGACCGCTCCCGAGGCTGTTGAAGAAAAGGCAGCACCTGCTGCCAAAGCAAAAAAACCGGCCAGGGCAGCAAAGGCTGAAAAAGCGGTAGCACCTGAAGCCGTCGAAGCGACCACGGAGGCGGAGCCATCTGCACCTGCAGAGGTTGCTGCGGAAGCACCGACCATGGAAGCAGAAGGTACATCTGTAGAAGCGGAATCAACCATCGCAGAAAGCAATGAGACCGCGGAAACGCCAGAGGATGCCCCTGCTGAGGATGTGGTTGCAGAAGAAGCGGCCCCTTCGACCGAAGCCAATGCGACGGACGACACCCCGATTGAGGAAGTCGTGCCGGTCGCCGAGGAAGAAAAAAAGGATTAGGACCCAACAACTATTTGATCAAAAGGGCGTTCCGTCGACAGCACTATGCACACTCCGACGGAACGCCCTTCTCTTATCCCCTGGCTCCTGCTGGGCATCCTGAGTATTATCTGGGGCAGTTCCTTTATTCTGATGAAACGGGGCCTGGATGCCTTTGATCCGGTCCAGGTAGCCGGACTTCGACTGAGCATTTCCTTTCTGGCGATGCTGCCATTCGCCTTGCGCAACATGCAAAAGGTCAAACGCCGGGACTGGCGCTATCTGGTGATCGTCGGATGGGCAGGAAGTGGATTCCCCGCTTTCCTTTTTGCGTTGGCGCAAACCCGGATCTCCTCCGCTGTAGCGGGGATGCTCAACTCCCTCACCCCCATTTTCACCCTCGCCATTGGCATGCTCTTTTTTGGACTGATCTTTCGTCGGTCGTGGTTGTGGGGCATCCTGCTTGGACTGATCGGTGTCTTTCTCATAATCGGGCAGGTCAACCATTGGACATTCGGCAATACGGGCTGGTTCGCCCTGGCAGCCCTGGGCGGAACGGTCTTCTATGCCATCAGCGGGAATACCGTGAAAGCACACTTGCAACACCTGGACTCCATGACCATTGGCAGTCTGGGCTTTTCGACCGTCGGCATACCCGCATTTCTGGTCTTGTTCAGTACCGATTTTGTGTATCGTCTTCAAACCGATCCTGTAGCCGCCTATTCCCTGGGTTATGTAGCCATCTTGGCCATCTTCGGGACAGTAATAGCCTCGATCCTGTTCTATTATCTCATTCAGAAAACGGACCAGATCTTCGGATCCATGGTCAGTTACCTCATCCCGCTGGTAGCTGTCGGCTGGGGTCTACTGGATGGTGAATCCCTGCATTGGACGTATCTTGCGGGCCTGGTGCTGATCCTGGCCGGAGTGCGCACCGCCCGATCTAAATGAGTCTGCATATTCCCGGATTGTATATCGCCGAATCGACCGGCAAGGGGCGTGGTGTCTTCACCGCAGAGTTGCTCGAACCCGGGGATGTGATTGAGATCTGTCCGGTGATCGTGTTATCCAATCGCGACCTCACCGCCATCCACCAGACCGGTCTTCATGATTATTATTTCCTGTGGGGGCCCCAACGCGAGCAATGCGCCATCGCCCTGGGATATGGTTCCCTCTACAATCACAACGACCAACCCAACGCGGAGATCGAACTGGATTTTGCAGAGGAAAATATCGTTATCCGAAGTGTAAAGCCGATCCAACCGGGTGAAGAGATCACTATCCATTATCACAGCGATCCGGAGTTCGGCGGCAAGTTGTGGTTTTGAAGATGTTGGCAGATG
>JAUIEA010000023.1 GCA_030429045.1 Bacteroidia bacterium
TTGAACTTTAAACGGCCAGACCTCGTAAACGAGTCCCCAGCAACAGGCAACCTGGAACCAGGAATTTCGCCCTATTTGCCTTGTGAAATCACCCGTTCCAGTTCCCTCGTTCGATCAATCCGACAGATGACCGCCATCATTTGAAAAGTGGGGGTTACGGGTGACATTGGCAGTGGACCAAAACCGTCACATCATGAACACACAACTCAAAGACCCTCCAGTCCAGAAAGACCTGACCAGACTGGAGAAAATGCAGGCCTTCTTCGAAGAGCTCGAAGTCCAGATGACTCTGGGCCGGAATGAATTCCAGGACTTGTGGATGCGGGAAATGAAAGATCTGCGTCGGTTCTTCCACGAGGAAAAAAACCTCCTGCGGGAAGACCAGGAAATGTTCCGGGACACCTGGGATCGCGTGATCAAGGCAGTCGATGCCCTGGACACGTCGATGGAAAAGGTGGAAAAGGATATCGACAAGGTCTGGAACAAACAGAAGCCCAACCTGGAGTTGCGGATTTCCGATCTGCGCAAGGAATTGAAAGAGACCGGGGAAGACTTCGGGAATATCTTCGCTGATGCCCTGGATCGGTTCCAGAATCAGAAGAACATTCCTGAGGGTGAATTCCACGATGAACATCCACAGTCGATTGATGATCGTATGGATATTCTGAAAAAGAAGGTCCAGGAATTCCAGCAGGACTTCAAGGAAAAATTGCCGGATGATCAAAAGATCACCGCGTTTAAAACTGAGGTTGGCGAATCCTTCGACAGAATGAAAAAAGCATTCCATGACCTCTTTGCCTGACCGTCCAAACGATCTGACTGAACGCCAGGATGATGGCCAGATCAACCGCCCGCCACCGTCGGAAGAAGGTGACGGGCGTCTTGATGAAGCCGGCATCTTACCCTTTCCGGAGCCGATCAAGGTAAAAGAGCATAAATCCCCGTCACTGATCAGTCGATATGAAAAGGTGATCAGTGTTCTGATCAAGTATGGATTCGCCGATATCATCGCACATCCGCCTTTCAGCCGGTTCATCCCCAGGTCGGATCGATGGGTTCCCCATGTACATGGAAAGTCGGTCTTTGCCTATACACGGTACGAGCGCATGCGCATGGTCTGCGAAGAGCTGGGCACCACTTACATCAAATTCGCCCAGATCGCCAGCAACCGGCCCGATCTCCTGCCGGAAGAACTGCTGGTCGAATTGGAGAATTTCCAGGACAATGCCCCGATGGTCGAAGCGGCCTCCATTCGCCAGATCTTTATCGGCGAATTTGGCAAACCACCTGAAGAGCTGTTCCAGGAGTTTGACTATTCACCCATCGCCTCTGCCTCCATGGCACAGGTCCACTACGGCAAACTGGTTGACGGCCAGGAAGTCGTGTTTAAAATCCAGCGGCCGGGAATCAAAGAGATCATCGAGCTGGATATTCAGATCCTTCGTCAGCTGGCAGGACTTCTGGAATCCTACTTTCCCCAATACAATTCCTTCCAGCCCCAGGAGCTGGTCACCATGTTTGAGGACAGTATCCGAAAGGAACTGCACTTCCGACATGAAGCCTCCAATCTGGTTCGGTTCAGGACGAACTTCAAAGGCAATCCCGACATCCACGTACCCTCGTTTTACCCGGAATTCTCCACGGATCGGATCATTTGTCTGGAATTTATCCGGGGGTACAAGATCACCGATCTTCCCGCTTTGAATGCCCTGGACATGACCGGTCCGGAACTGGCCCTGAAGGGGATCAGCCTCTATTTTGAACAGGTCTTCGATCATGGCTTTTTCCATGCAGATCCTCACCCGGGCAATATTTTTATCCTGCCAGACAAACGAGTCTGCTTCGTCGATTATGGCATGATGGGGGTGGTGCTGGAAAATGACAAGGTCCTGATGGCCAACCTCCTCTTGTCCATCGCTGATCGGGACATCATCGGATTGAAACGCGCCCTCCTGAAGTTTGGGAAGATCGAAAAACTGCCAGAAGACAAAGACAAGGAACTGGAGTACGATCTGTCGGAGTTCCTCACCGAGTATACCACCATGACCCTGGAGGATATTGAAGGGACAGAAGTGATGGCGGCCGTTAACCGGCTCTTCTTCAACTACAAGATCCGTATACCCCCCAATATGCTCCTGCTGATCAAGGCCCTGGTGATCATCGAAGGGGTGGGACTGAAACTGGATCCCTACTACAATATCATTGAGAATATCACCCCATTTGTGCGGCGGCTTCTCGCTCGAAAATATCATCCGGCCAAACTGGGCCGGCAGGCGGTACGGGCTGCCGGTGATGCGGTACGGTTGTTGACCGCCTTGCCGGAAGATTTCATGGAAGTGATGCGCAAGGTCCGCCAGGGCCGATTGCATATCGAATTTGAACATACCGGTCTGGACCCCTTCTATCGGGAGATGGACCAGGTCTCCAATCGACTGGCCTTCTCCATTCTGGTCGCTGCCCTGATCCTGGGCTCAGCTCTCCTGGTCATCGCACACATCCCCCCTTACATCTATGGCATCTCTGCATTAGGGTTTGTCGGATTTGTGATATCCGGGCTCCTGGCCCTCCGCCTGATCTGGTCGATCCTGAAACATGGTAATTTCTGACGCCTTTCCACTTCATATGGCTACAGATCTTTTATATCCTCTGAATGGAAGGGTGGTCAACCAGTATTTGAGTTCAGCTATGAAATCTCTTCTCCAAATTTTCTTCCTCCTCGGAACCCCGTAACTTGCATGCATGAAACTTCCTCTTGGCACCCAACGAACCCTGGCAGAGATCGGCGACATCAGCCGGTTCACCTGGCGGTTCTTCCAGGAGTGGGGGAAGCCTCGATTCGAGGTCCAGGAATTCTTCCGGCAGTGTTATATGATCGGCAACCGGTCTCTCGGTCTGGTAGCCATCACCGGATTCATCCTGGGCCTGGTCATGACCATCCAGTCACGGCCGACCATGGCACAGTTCGGAGCGGAAGACTGGATCCCGGCCATGGTTGCCATCTCCATCATCCGGGAGATCGGCCCGGTGGTTATCGCCCTGATCTGCGCGGGTAAGATCGGCTCCGGCATCGGTGCCGAACTGGGCTCCATGAAGGTCACCGAACAGATCGATGCCATGGAAGTATCCGGCACCAACCCCTTCAAATATCTGGTGGTGACCCGAGTGTGGGCCACGACCCTGATGGTTCCCATCCTGGTCATTTTTGCAGATTTCATTTCCCTGTACGGATCCTACCTGGCCGTGAACATGCGCGGGGTCACCTCCCTGGCCCTGTTCACCCAGCAGGTTGTCGACAGCCTGGTATTCAGCGATGTGCTTCCGGCATTTATCAAGACCTTCTTTTTCGGATTTGCCATTGGCATCATCGGTTGTTATAAAGGCTATACGTCCAGCAAGGGTACAGAAGGGGTCGGCCTGGCAGCCAACTCGGCCGTGGTGGTCGCCTCACTGATGGTCTTTATCATCGATTTGCTGGCCGTGCAGATCACAGATCTTCTCGGACTTACCTGATGCCCATGACACCCACCTCAAATAGTTCCGATCGGGAGGTTGTCCTGGAAGTCAAACACCTCTACAAGTCCTTTGGCGACAATCACGTCCTCAAGGATTTCAACATCGATCTCTATCGCGGCGAGAATCTCGTTGTCCTGGGAAAATCCGGATCCGGAAAATCCGTGCTGATCAAATGCATCATTGGATTATTGCATCCGGAACAGGGCGAGATTCGCGTCCTGGGCAAGAATGTCATCGGCCTGGACAAAGAGCAACTGGATCGGATGCGGACCCGGGTGGGTTTTCTCTTCCAAAGCAATGCCCTCTATGACTCGATGACGGTCCGCGAAAATCTCGAATTTCCGTTGCGCCGCCACGGTCGGGACAAGAGTCACAGTGAGGTCAACGACCTGGTCATGGAATCCTTGGTCAATGTTGGTCTTCCGCATGCGGTCGACCTGATGCCTTCCGAGCTATCAGGAGGCATGCGCAAACGGATCGCCCTGGCCCGGACCATGATCCTCAAACCGGAGATCATGCTGTATGATGAACCGACCACCGGCCTGGATCCGATCACCTCTAAAGAGATCAATGATCTCATCCTCAAAGTGCAGGAGATCTACAAGACCTCTTCTATCATTATCTCTCACGACATGGGTTGTGTCAAGTACACCGCAAACCGGGTGGCCCTTCTCGTTGAAGGAAGATGTTTTGCTGCCGGATCATATGAAGACCTCCAGGCACATACTGATCCTGCAGTAAAGGGTTTTTTTCAATAACTTTCCATTATGGAGAAACAGACTTCCAGAAATATTCGACTTGGTTTATTTGTCATCCTGGGCCTGGGTGCCATTATCACCCTGCTCTATTTCATTGGCGCGAATCAGAATCTGTTTGGCAAGAACTTCACCATGGAGGCCTACTTCAAAGATGTGAGTGGGCTGCGCGTAGGGAATAATGTCCGTTTTTCCGGGATCGTCATCGGGACTGTCAAGGATATCACCATCAAAAGTGACACGTCCGTCCAGGTGGTCATGAAGATCGATGACAAGCTGGTCCAGTTTCTCAAACAGAATGACGAAGCCAGTATTGGTACGGATGGCCTGATGGGGAATAAAGTGGTCGATATCGAAGCCGGTCCTGCCGGTGGTGCGCCGGTTCAGATGGGTGATCGAATTCGAACGAAAGAGGCTCTGGATATGGATCAGATGATGCGCACCCTGGACATTACCAACCGCAATGTGGCGGCCATGAGCGAGGACCTCAAGGAAACGGTCCAACGGATCAATCGCAGCATTGCCGTGTGGGAGATCCTGGATGATGCGGAACTTCCGCAGTATGTCAAGAATTCACTCAAGAACCTGCAAGCAGCCACCGTCAAGGCCAATACCCTGGTCGCCGATGTGAATGCCCTGGTCAATGATGTGGCCACAGCAGAAGGGGGGATGGTGGCCCTGCTCAAGGACTCAACCCTGACCCATGATCTGGGTGAAGCGGCCATGCGGATCCGCAATGTCTCCGCGCAAGCCGAAAAGCTGACCACCCTCCTGGATGCGTCCGTACGATCCATTGACAAGGACCTCAAAACAGGTGGAGGACCGCTGAATGCCATGCTCCGGGATTCCACCATGACCTCTTCCATCGATCGGAGCCTACAGAATATTGAAAAAGGAACCAACGGTTTTAATGAAACCATGGAAGCCCTGAAGGCCCATTGGCTCCTGCGGGGATACTTCAAACGGCAGGCGAAGAAAGCGGAGAAGGAGTAGGCGGTTGTCGGTTGTCTGTTGTCAGTTATTTCGTTATTGAGTTATTGGGTTATTTCGAGGAAAGAGGGACTCTGGGAAATTTTAAATCCCCCCTTTGGTTATTTGAATTTGGGATTTGGAATTTGGAACTTATTTGTCATTTGGGATTTGATAATTGGAATTTCCTTATGATTTATGTTTTGGAATTTCGGTAGTCGCTTGTCAGTTCATTCTTTATTGATTTACTGCCCCGACCGTTGGGATGCCCTTATTTGGATGGACTCAGAAACCCAGCCTGCGGCTCACAGGCAGGAACGCAGGGACCATGAATCCTTCCTACAATCTTCATCTATTGTACATTTGCATCCATGTTGATCTACATCCTGTTTGTGGTGGGTCTGTTCCTGGTCATCAAGGGAGCAGACTGGTTGGTGGAAGGTGCAGGCTCCCTGGCTCGTGAATATGGCGTTTCCGACCTGGTGGTCGGGTTGACCATCGTGTCTTTTGGCACCTCGTTGCCTGAACTCATTGTCAACCTGCTGGCCAGCTTTCAGGGTAGTTCCGAACTGGCCATCGGAAATGTACTCGGATCCAATATTGCCAATATCCTGCTCATCCTCGGTGCAGCTGCCCTGGTCGGCAATCTGCCGGTTAAGCGGCCCACCGTTCTTTCAGAGATCCCTTTCTCCCTGGCTGCCGCACTGCTGATCGGCTTCCTGGCCAATACGACCCTCTTTGATCCGGGAGCGGGCATGGGCATTGACCGGCCTGAAGGGGTGATCATCCTCTTCTTTTTTCTGCTTTTTCTGGTCTATATCCTTGATCTTGCCAAGCAGGATCGATCGATTCTGGGCAAGTCCCCTGAAGCGACCGGAAAGGGAGTCACCTCCAAACAGATCATCCAGATCGGCGCGGGTACGATCGGCCTGTTCATCGGCGGCAAATGGGTGGTCGACGGTGCCATATCTATGGCCACCGCCATGGGGATGAGCGAAGCCTTTATCGGTCTGACCATCGTGGCCATTGGCACCAGCCTGCCAGAACTGGTCACCTCCGTAGTCGCCAGTTACAAAGGGAACACAGACATTGCTGTGGGCAATGTGGTGGGCTCCAATATCTTCAACCTGCTTTGGGTATTGGGCCTGAGTGCCACCATTCGTCCCCTGGATTTTCAAGTGCCCTCCAATGTGGATATCCTGATGATCATCCTGGCCAGCAGTCTGGTCCTCGTCGCCCTGGTCGTAGGCAAGGGTCTTAAAATCAAACGGATAGAAGGCGCATTTTTCCTTCTGGTATACTTCAGCTACCTCGCCTACCTGGTGATGCGTGGATAATCCCGGTTTTACCTGAAGTATGTGTTGAGCTTGAAGGTTAACCAATCGTTATTTATCTGGCCAGGGCCCGACCTCCAGGAGTAATTTTGTATTATTGTTTAGGTGAAACGTCTAAACCCTCTCAAAAAATGTACAGCCATCCTGCTTTCAGGACTGGTTTTGATATCCACTTGGGGCTACTCAGTGGATCAACATTTTTGCCAGGGCAGGCTCATCAACACACGGTTTTTCAGTGCGGCACCCTCCTGTTCCAGCGAGGCAATGAAAGCCTGTCCAGTTCACCCGGCACCTTCTGAAAGATCCACTTCATCTCAATTTCACAGGCCGCCCTGTTGTCAGAATTCAGGAGTTTATGTGCATATAGAAATGAATGGCAAGTCAGCATCAGAGACTCTGTCGCTGGCAAAAATGGCACCACCACCTGCTCCCATTTATGTCAATCTTTCTATCCGGGAGTCGCTGTTTTTATCCCATCTGACCCTGTGGACCAGATGGATGCACCCTCCTCCCCTCCTGCGATCAGATTGTCGCTGGACCTCTTCCTACCGCTGTTAGTCAAATCTTTCCCCGATGGGCTCTGAATGCATTTGTATTCGGTCGACCATCCTGTCTTGGTCATTCCTGCGCCTCATTGCCACTGGTTGACCACAGTCATTCTTCACCCGGGAAAGTCCTGCATTTATGTTATCCAGTATCATACGTTTCTTTCTAGAGAACAAGCTCGTCGCCTGGCTGCTTCTCCTCTTCTTTATCGGATGGGGGATCGTCAATGCACCTTTTGATCTCCCTGTGTTCTGGCTGCCCAAGGACCCCGTGGCTGTGGACGCCATCCCGGATATCGGCGAAAACCAGCAGATCGTCTTTACCAAATGGATGGGACGTTCGCCGCAAGATGTCGAAGACCAGATCTCCTATCCGCTCACCTCTTCATTGCTGGGCATCCCCGGTGTCAAGTCGATCCGCAGCAGTTCAATGTTCGGCTTTTCGACCATCTACATTATTTTCCAGGATGACGTAGAGTTCTATTGGAGCAGGTCCCGGATCCTAGAGAAGCTCAATTCGCTACCCACCAATTTGCTGCCCGAGGGCGTACAACCAGCCCTGGGTCCCGATGCAACGGCTCTGGGACAGATCTTCTGGTACACACTTGAAGGGCAGGACTCCCTGGGCAATCCGACCGGTGGATGGGATCTGCATGAATTACGGACCATCCAGAATTTTTACGTGCGCTATGGATTGACAGTGGCAGAAGGCGTGGCAGAGGTGGCTTCCATTGGTGGCTACGTCAAAGAGTATCAGATCGACGTAGATCCGGAGGCGATGAAAGCCCATCGCATCACCCTCGATCAGGTGATGGCCGCAGTTCGGGGCAGCAACCTGGACATCGGTGCGCAAACCATGGAGATCAACCTGGCGGAATACTTCGTCCGTGGACTCGGCTACATCCAGAACATTGAGGACATTGAATATTCTGTCATCACGTCCAATGATAATGTCCCGATATATATCAAGGATATCGCCAGGGTCAATATCGGACCCGCCACTCGGCGAGGGGCACTTGACAAATCAGGTGCAGAAGCCGTGGGCGGCGTTGTCGTAGCCCGATACGGGGCCAACCCCATGGAAGTCATTCAAAATGTCAAATCCAGGATCGGTGAACTGGCCCCGGGGCTACCCACCAAGACCTTGGAAGACGGGACTGTGAGCAAGGTCCGCATTGTGCCGTTTTATGATCGAACACAGTTGATCCAGGAGACCATTGGCACCCTCGAAGAAGCACTGACCCTGGAAGTTCTGATCACCATCATCGTGGTGATCCTCATGTTATTCAATCTGAAATTCTCATTGCTGGTCGCGGGTACCCTTCCAGTGGCTGTCCTGATGTGTTTCGTGGCCATGCGACAATTCGGGATAGATGCCAATATCGTCTCGCTTTCGGGAATCGCCATTGCCATCGGCACCATGGTGGACATGGGCATCGTCCTGACAGAAAGCATGGTCAAAGGGATAAAAGAAGCCCCGCCCGGAAAACCCTTGCTAACGACCGTGTATGAGGCGACCATGGAAGTTGCGTCCGCTGTGATCACAGCGGTTGCGACCACTATTGTCAGTTTTCTACCCGTCTTTGCCATGGAAGCCTCCGAAGGGAAATTATTCCGGCCGCTGGCATTCACCAAAACATTTGCCTTGCTGGCTTCCATCGTGATCGCCATCACCATCCTCCCTGCGATGGCACACAGCCTCTTCTCCTTTCAGCCGCGAAAGGCCCGATGGCAGATGGGCATCAATCTGATCCTGATCATCGGTGGCATCCTGGTGGCCGGTTTATACAATTTCTGGTTTGGGATGATCATCATCTTTGTCGCCTTGCTCGAATTGATCAGTATATGGGCCTCCGTTCGATTCTCTAAAGACACGATCAAGGCTGTTCAATGGGGTAAAAATATCGTGTACAGCCTTCTGGTGACCTTTTTTCTCACCAGGGCCTGGATGCCACTAGGGGTAGAAGCCAGCCTCTTGACCAACCTCCTGTTTGTTGTGGCCATCATCGGTTCATTGATGGCGTTGTTCTTCACCTTGATCCACTTCTACGAAAAGATCCTCCTGTTTATCCTGCGGATCAGATGGGTTTTCCTGGCCCTGGTCACCGGATTGGTCATTTGGGGGTTTTCCATTTTCAAACACACCGGACAGGAATTTATGCCCGCCCTGAATGAAGGGTCATTTCTGTTCATGCCGACGTCCATGCCACATACAGGTATGCAGCAAAATCTGAATTATTTGCGCACGCTGGACATGGCGGTGACGGCCATCCCTGAAGTCGAATTGGTGGTGGGCAAACTGGGTCGGGTAGAGAGTCCGCTGGACCCTGCCCCGGTCTCCATGTACGAAAATCTGATCCAGTATAAATCTGAATACAAGACTGATGAAAATGGACATCGTCAGCGGTTCAAAGTGAATCGTTCAGGTGATTATGTTCTGGATAAAAACGGAGATCACATTCCGGACTCCAATGGCAAATATGTCCGTCAATGGCGCGACCATATCCACTCACCTGACGACATCTGGAAAGAGGTCCTGCAAGTGAGCTCTCTGCCCGGTGTCACCTCTGCACCCAAGCTGCAACCGATCGAAACGCGGCTGGTGATGTTACAGACAGGGATGAGAGCCCCGATGGGCATTAAGGTCAAGGGGCCGGACCTGGCCAGTATTGAAGCGTTTGGCCTTCAGCTCGAAGATATCCTCAAAGAAGTCGATGGCGTCAAAGCCTCGGCCGTATTTGCAGATCGTATCGTTGGCAAACCATATCTGGAATTTGATATCGACCGGAAGGCACTGGCCCGATACGGGTTGACCATCGAGCAGGTACAACGCTATATCCAGGCCGGGGTGGGTGGCATGACGATGACGACCACCGTAGAAGGTCGCGAGCGTTATCCGGTCCGCATCCGATATCCCCGTGAGCTGCGGTCCGATCCGGACATCGTCGAGCGCATCCTCATTCCGGTGAAGTCGGGAGGACAGATCCCTCTGGGTGAACTGGTGACCACCCAGTACCGCCAGGGCCCTCAGGCCATCAAGAGCGAGGACAGTTTCCTGATCGGTTATGTCCTCTTTGACCGGGATCAGGATCAGGCAGAAGTAACCGTCGTCGAAAATGCACAAAAGCATATCCAGGACAAGATCCAGGCGGGAGAACTGATCGTCCCTCCAGGAATCAGCTATCGATTTGCCGGCACATATGAACAACAGGTTCGTGCCAGTAAAAAACTGGGCGTCGTTCTACCGATCGCCCTGGGCATTATTTTCCTGATCCTGTATTTTCAATTCCGGTCAGTGGCCATCACCTCCATGGTTTTCACCGGCGTGTTCATCGCATTTTCTGGTGGATTTATCATGCTCTGGCTGTACGGGCAACCCTGGTTTATGGATGTGGATATCCTCGGTACCAATATTCGCGATTTCATGCAAATGAAAACCATCAACCTCAGTGTAGCGGTCTGGGTCGGGTTCATAGCACTTTTTGGCATCGCAACAGATGATGGTGTCCTGGTGGCCACCTTTCTGAAAGACAGTTTCAAAAGCAATCAACCCACCACGAATGCAGAGATCCGTCAAGCTGTAGTAGAAGGGGGCTTGCGGCGGGTTCGCCCGGCCATGATGACCACAGCAACCACACTACTGGCCTTACTACCTGTCCTGTCCAGTACCGGCAGAGGGGCAGATGTGATGGTCCCCATGGCCATCCCTTCATTTGGAGGTATGGCATTACAGGTACTGACCATGTTCACAGTCCCTGTCCTTTTCTGTATGTGGAAGGAGGGTCAGCTCGCCTGGAAAAATAAGTTTGGAAACGAAAATGAGAGCTCCGATGAGATCATTCTATAATTACATCCTGACAGGCTTCTTGTTGTGTCTGTTCAGCTTATCCGGTTCGGCGCAACCTCTTGCCGAATTGCTGGCTGCATCGGATAGTGCCAATCTCGAGCTGCAAGCCCTGTATCACGAATACCTTGCAGCACGTGAACGGGGGCCTCAGGTCAGTCAGTTACCCGAACCCGAGGTTGGATTGGGGCTGTTTGTCCTGCCAGTCGAAACCCGGCTTGGGCCCCAATGGGTACGGTTGAGTGCCTCGCAGATGTTCCCCTGGACAGGCACCCTCCAAGCTCGGGAAGATGTGGCGATTGCTATGGCATCTGTTCGGTATGAGCGTATTGCAGCGACGAGGCTTCTGCTTCATGATCGAATCCGTAAGGCCTATATCCGCCTCCAGGAACTGGACAGGAAACAGGTCATCATTCAAGAGAATATGCGGCTCACAAAGGAACTGGAAAACATTATCACCACGCGGGTAGAAACGGGACGGGCCAGTCTGGCTGACCTCCTCCGCATTCAGGTCAGAATCCGGGGATTGGAAGAGGAACTGCACCTGCTTGAAAATCTGAAACGCATCCCACAGGCATCGATCAATCAGGCCCTGAATCGAAATGTAGACCTGTCTGTTGTCCCGAAGGACTCGCTTGTTCTGGCCCATCTCAATCATGATCGGGATCCACTGTTTGCAGCCATTCGAGATGAACACCCCAACCTTCGCATACTGGCATTACAACAGGAAGTCTCCCAAAAGAAGATCGAACTCAATGCATTGGAAGGCAAACCTTCACTGACTGCAGGGATTGACTATATCGCTGTTGGCAACCGCAGCGACGCCCAACCCGCAGGAAATGGACGGGATATTCTTTCCCCGAGGATCGGGATTCGGATACCGATCTACCGGGACAAATACCGGGCAAAAGCGCAGGAAGAAAAATGGACCATTCAAGCCCTGGAATACCGGAAGGAAGATCAGTTCCTGGAATATCAGAAAGAGGTAGCGCAGGCTTACGCCGATTATGAAGATGGCCGTATCCGGCATGCACTGGCCAGGGAACAGCAAACCATCATTCGATCGGCCATCGAGCTGCAAATGACCACCTACAGCACCAATGGAGCAGGCTTCCTGGATTTACTCCAAATGGAAGATCAGCTCCTCCAATATGACCTCCAGATGCTATCTGCCATGGTAAAAACTCAGATGGCCATGGCGCAACTCCAAAAAATCATTCCTCAATCAGAACGACCCGATCATGGAGAATAGAACAATCATTATTCTGATAAGCCTTGCTGCAGTCCTTGGTCTTTGTGCCGGGTATATGTTATTTGGTGGATCTGCTTGGGATACTGTACCTGACTCAAAAGAAAATAACCAGCAAGTTGAGACCGAAAGTGAGATATGGACCTGCTCCATGCACCCGTCTGTTCGTCAACCGGAACCGGGACAATGCCCGATCTGTGGTATGGATCTCATTCCGTTACAACAGGGGACATCCGCCGGCGATCCCCTGGTATTGGAAATGACCCCGGAAGCCGTAGCACTGGCCAATATCCAAACCCTGGTGGTCGGTCAGCAAGGTGAGCAAAAGGCTGGTACCATCATCCTCTCTGGTAAGATTAAAGCTGATGAACGACGCATTGCCACTCAAGTCGCACATGTGCCGGGGCGTATCGAAAAGCTGTATGTCACCTATGCCGGCGAATCCGTTCGAAAGGGCCAAAAAATGGCCACTGTATATTCTCCGGAATTGGTGAATGCACAACGTGAACTTCTGGAAGCGATCAAATGGAATAAAACAAAACCACAGCTGGCAGAAGCGGCACGAAACAAATTGCGGTATTGGAAAATAGATGACGTTACGATTCGGAATATCGAAGTTACAGGGAAGGTGCAAACATCCATAACCCTTTATGCAGACCAGGGGGGCATCGTGTCAAATCGCCATATTGCTGCTGGAGATTATATCCAGGAAGGAGAGGCATTATTTGACCTGGTGGACCTCAGTCGGCTCTGGGTCCTTTTTGATGCCTATGAAGAAGATCTGGGCAAGATCCGCATGGGAGATCAGGTCGCGTTTACCGTACCCGCGAATCCGGGCAAAACCTATCAAGCCAGGATCTCCTTTATAGACCCGGTTATTGATCCGCAAACCAGAATAGCCACTCTGCGTGCAGAACTGGCAAATTCTTCTGGTTTGTTTAAACCCGAGATGTTTGTACGAGGCACCCTGACCAGTAGATCGGCCCAAAAAACAAATCAGTTTGCCATTCCAAAAACCGCAGTGTTGTGGACAGGAAAGCGGTCTGTAGTCTATGTCCAGGAGCCAGATATGGACATCCCTTCCTTCTCGTTCAGAGAGATCACTCTGGGTGAGTCCGAAGGTGATCACTACCAGGTAGTAGACGGATTGGAAGGCGGCGATCGCATTGTGGTGAATGGTGCTTTTGTCATTGACGCTGCTGCCCAACTGAACAATATGAACAGTATGATGAACCGGCAGGTTCGATTGAAAGAAACGAAAAGGTCATCCTCTCTCCCCGACTACACAGCCTCGACTCCTGCACGGTTCAAACAACAACTCGGCCTGGTCGCCGATGCCTATCTCCAGTTGAAAGAGGCACTAGTGGCTTCATCACAGCAAAAGGCCTCCAGGTCTGCGGATCAATTGATCCGGGACTTGTCCAAAGTGGATATGTCACTGGTCAAGGGCGAGGCTCATCTCTACTGGATGGATCAGGCCAATGCCATGCGTTCACACAGTAACCTGATCGCGAAAGGGGATCTGGAAAAACAACGCGAGCAATTCCGATTTCTATCCGATGCACTGATCCAAACACTGAAGGTATTTGGTATTTCAGAGCACACCTATTACATCCAACATTGTCCTATGGCCAACAACAACAAAGGTGCCAGCTGGATCAGCTTAAACCATGTTATCCAGAACCCCTATTACGGCGACAAGATGTTGACCTGTGGAGCAGTCATCGATAGTCTGGAAGATTAATTCACGATTGTCCAACATCGATAAGAGTCTTCTTATTGAGCTCCGCTTTGTCAGTTTAACGTCAAAAAGCCAATCAATCCGGTTAAAAAATGAAAAAAATGCCCACCTTCAAAAGCTATGACTTGAGCTTTTTGTATTTTATCGAATCCACTCTACCAGGCCTTGAAGTCTTTTTTAAAACCCTGGTTTCCCCCAAGGCTAAATTCATTTTCTTCACGCCTTTACTTTTCTTCATTAAACGCTATCCAATGCAACGTTGCTTACTCTTATTTACGTTATTACTCCTCACATCTATAAGCCTTTCTGCCCAAACGCTCTATATGGAGGATTTTGAAGCAGGCACCCAACCTACAGGTTGGACCATTACTTCGAATGCATCCGATGACGGTTGGCGTTTTGGTACAGCTGGATCCTTATCCAGTATTGACTTCGCCATCACCCCGAATGGGACTAACGGTATTGCGGCCACCAATGATGATGCCTGCAATTGCGACAAAGAGATGGACATCCTGATCAGTCCTCCTTTTGACCTCTCATCCGTAACGGCCGTCACCTTGCAATTTGACCTCTTTTTTGGCGCCGAATCGTATAATGGGATCACTGAAACCGGCATGGTCCATGCCTCTGTGGATGGCATCTCCTGGGATCTGCTGGACGACCTGCACGGACATAGTGAATGGGATTCCCACACCATCGACCTGACCAATTACGCAGGAGAGAAAATGGTGTATATCCGTTTCACATACAGCGATGGAGGCGACTGGTTGTATGGCATGGCCATTGACAATGTGGCACTGGTCGTCCCCCCTGCCCTGGATGCCCGCATGGACCATATCGATATGTATCGGGTCGGTGAAACAGATGTACCCATTGGCATTACCGGCCATCTTTTCAATGCCGGATCCACCCCGATCACTTCATTTGAAATTGCCTATTCCCTGAATGGCACGCTTGCCGGTTCAGAGGTCATCGATAATATGACCATTCCGGCCTTCACGTCAGGTGCATTTGCTTTAACCAGCCCCTGGATTCCCGATGCTTCCGGAGATTATACCGTATCCATCGACGTTGTCGCCGTCAATGGCGAAATGGATGAGGACCAGACCAACAATGCCCTGGAATACGATATTGAGATCTTCGAAAAAGTCACCCCACCAAACCTGATCGATGACTATCTGGTAGCTGACCCGATCTTTCATGCACTCCCCGAGGCTTCCAAAGACCTGGACAAACCCAATGATCTGGATTTCTTTCCGATCCTGGGCAAGGATGAATTGTGGATCGTCAACGAACGCAATGAAAGCAGTGGGGGTAGTACGCTCACAATCAACAATGCAACATCAGAAAATCCGACTTACCTCCACCGCGTCGACGGCAATGCCTGGCACTTCATGTCTATCCCAACCGGGATCGCATTTGGTAACAATCTGAATTTCGCCACCTCGCCGGGTGTCAAGGATGCCAATCACAGCAATGGCACCTTTACCGGGCCGACATTGTGGTCCAGCGATCCGGACATCTATGCCAAGCCATCCGGTGGGAATGGCAGTCACCTGGATATGCTCCACGGCAGTCCGTTCAGCATGGGCATCGCCCATGAGATTGATAATGTCTATTGGGTCTTTGACAGCTGGAACCAAACCATTGTCCGTTATGATTTCCAAGAAGATCACGGACCCGGAAATGATTACCATGGTGATGCACTGGTCAGAAGATACCTGGAAATCACTGTCAACAGGGATGGAGACGTTCCCAGTCACATGGTATTAGACAAATCAACCGGTTGGTTATACATTGTCGACAATGGCAACAACCGCGTCTTGCGCCTGGACATTCATTCAGGAAACGTGGTCGGGGACATTCCGCTGATCAACGAACCCCTTGCAGAACATTCTGAAATGGGCAATGTGACCTGGGAGGTCATTATTCAGGATAGCATCGACCGCCCTTGTGGAATTGAGATCATGGAAGACCGTCTGCTCGTCGGAGACTATGCATCAGGCGACATATATGTGTATGACATCAATGACTTTCAGGAACTGGGTCGCATTTCCACTGGATCGGAGGGTTTGACAGGGCTGAAAATTGGCCCCAATGGCCATATCTGGTATACCAATAAACTGGAAAATACGGTCACCCATATTGAACCGGGAATGGTCAGTGGCATCAGCGACAATGCGCTTGCGGCCAGGGTCAACCTGTCACCCATCCCGACAAAAAACACCCTGTTTGTCGATCTCACGGATCTGTCCTTGAATGGCGAGGCTACGATTCACATTCTGGATGCCGCAGGGAAAGAAGTGTTGTCGACCCGGATGCAAGGCGATCAAAAGGAACTTCAACTAGGCCATCTTGCAGATGGAACCTATTGGTTGAGAATTCAAAAAGAGGGTCATCAAATGACCAGAAAAATAGTCCTCACAAAATAATTCGATCCTGAAAAAAAAGGGCTCTCCGATACACATCAGAGAGCCCTTTTTTTATATGTAGAAAATACTAATTCGGATCACTGTAGGCCGGATTGGTCAAAAATGTCTCATCCGTCAGGGTATGAAGGAATGCGATAATATCCGACTTCTCCTGTGCGGTCAATCCCAAGCCGCCGGGTTGAATATTATACTGCATTAAAAATTCAACCGTCGATGAATTTTTGGCACCCGTATTATAATGGTCCATTACTTCTTCCAGGGTGGCAAAACGACCATCGTGCATATACGGTGGCGTTTTGGCAATATTCCGCAGGCTGGGCACCTTGAACTTGGCCCGGTCAAATGCATTCATCGTTACCATTTCTCGACCCGTATCCGTAAACTCCGCATCTGTATCCAGGCCATTATTCATAAATTCATCATTGGTGAAATTATGCCCTGCATGACAATGGAAACATTCGGCACCACGTCCGGAACCTGTGGGATCAAATTCTGCAAAAAAGAGTTTCCGTCCGTTTTCCTCTTCCGGCGTCAAGGTCACCTCCCCTTTTAACCATTTATCGTACTTGGCGTCTTTCGATACCAGGGTAAACATAAATTGCTCCATGGCCAGTCCCATACGCTCGGGCGTGATCTCATCATCACCAAATGCGCGGATAAACTGATCCCGGTAGGCCTGATTGGCTACCAGTTTGGCGATCGCCCCGTCCAGGGTCTCATTCATTTCTAACGGATCCTGGATGGGTTTCAAGGCCTGATCCCGCACAAGCGGTGCACGACCATCCCAAAACATGCCATTGTAATGCCAGGCGACGTTCATCACCGGCATGGCCTGGCGCTTTCCATCCAGTCCTTCCACGCCGACACTGAACCGACGAATATCCGAAAAGGCGTCCACCTGCAAGTGGCAATCGGCACAGGATTGGGAACGGTCACGTGACAGGTCTTTCTCATAAAAAAGCATTCGGCCCAATTCTACACCGGATACGGTGAGGGGATTATCCATGGGTAATACCGGATCAGGAAAATCACCGATATCCAGGGTATAGGGCGTTGGATCATAGACGGCCGGATCCACCGGGTCCGGCTTGCAACTGCAGATTGCCATCATCGGGACAACCAGGATCAAATAGATATTTTTCATGTTGAATTATTCTTGATGAAGGATCGGATTTTGCAGAAACGCCTCATCTGTCAGACTTTTTAGAAAGTTGATCAGATCATCTGTCTCTCTATCCGTTAACTGAAATGTCCGCAACAACGGACTTTTATTCGGGTGGTCCTGAATGCCATGCTGGTAGTGCAAAACCACTTCACGAAGATCTTTCAAACTGCCATCATGCATATAGGGTGCCGTGACTTCCACGTTTCTCAAACTGGGCACCTTGAACACGGCCCGATCAGATTCGATACCTGTCAGACGATAGCGCCCGGGATCAGCATACTCCTCGTAAAGACCATTATTCGCAAAAGACTGGTCCGTAAAAAGAAAACCGGAATGACAGGACGCACAACCCAGTCGATCACTCTGGAACAGATCCAGCCCACGGATGGCACTGGGCGACAGCGCTTTCCAGTCACCCTGATAGGACCACTGGTCAAATCTGGAATTTCCACTGATCAACGTCCGCTCAAAGGCCGCTATGGCCCGGGTGATCACAAAGGGATCGGGCGTTCGGCCATAGGCTCGTTCAGCCAGGTCCCTGTAGCGTGGAACTTCCCCGACCTTTTTGGCCACGTCCAGAATATTCGTCGCAAATTCATGGTGCTCCTGGATGGGTACCAGGACCTGCATTTCCAGGGTCGGCACGCCCCCTTCCCGCAAGAGCGCCACCTGGTAGCCGACATTGGCCAGAGAAGGTGAATTGCGCGTACCCACCCGATCCTCGACACCCAGGCTGAAGGCCAGGGTATCTGAAAAGGCATAGGCCGGGATGTGACAGGATGCACATGAACGGGAACTATCGACCGAGAGGATCGGATCGAAGAACAGGGCTTTCCCTAACTCCACACGTTCAGCCAGAAAGGCATTGTCAGCAGGAATGACCATCTCCGAAAATCCTGGAGGGGTCTCATACCTGTCCAGTTCAGGCAACTCTAGCTTGGAGCAGGATCCCAGGATCAAGCCGAGAAGAAGACAAACAACCGATCTGCGGACGATGGCCATTACTGCACCACAAAGGAGCTCCGGGCGATCAGGCGACCATGCTGGAAGAGACCATAGAAATAGGTGCCCGCCTGCCAGCCCTGAAGATCCAGTTGGATCTGACCCTGAGCCGGTACATTTTGCCGGAAGGCGACCATCTGTCCCATGACATTCATCACTTTCAGATCAACAGCCTGGATAGCCGGATCCAGATCCTGGGCCAGGGAGATCTGTCCCCGAGCCGGATTGGGTGTACCCGTCAACGACAAGGAGTTCCGGGCTACATCATCTTGAGCAGACAGGGCCGAGATGGTCAGGAAATCCTCCGTAGAGGCATTGGTCAGCATCTTCTGATTCTGTGAATTGCTGCCGTGATGGATCAGGTTGCCGATCATGGTCATCCCTTCAAACAATTTGGCATAATCCACATCCAGGTTGACGGTCAGCACGCCATTATCCGCCGTTACATCTCCATCGATGGCCGTGGTAAAATAGAGGTTGTCTCCCAGGTTGTGGTATTGAAAAAGGGACTCGGGAACCCCGTCATTATTATTGTCGACATAGCCTTCAATGGCCATAAACCGGTAGCCTGCAGACCAGCCCCAGTGCATGGAGGGGTCCTGGAAACCCAGGGGATGACCCAACTGGTAGGTGGAGGGGTCCAGGTGGTTTTTTGCCTGGTCCACACCAATATGCACTTCCACACCCTCAATTTCATCCAGGTTCACATTACCGATATTCCAGACCACTTCCGGTTCGCTGGCATCCGCCAGGATATACTGATCGTTGAGAGTAGTCTTTCCACCGCCGACGCCGATCAGGGAGATCTCTGCCAGATAGAATTCTGCCCTGTCGATCTGCATGGTCTTCCCATTCCAGATCGTAAAGAGTGTTTCATTGACCTTCAGCTCATCCCCATTGACCTTATGGTTGAATTTGAACTGAACTTCGTTGGTTTGGGCACCCAACATCAGGGCACCGGAAAAGAAAAATAGAAGAAGCGTAAACTGTTTCATATCCTGTTGATTAACACGTGAAAAAAGTAAAGCGCCGATATCTCTGAACAGATATCCGGTAGGAAACAGGTTAGCGTGCTAACAGCGATATTGACAAAACCGGGCCTGGGGATCCCACAGACAGGGTGGAGGATGCGCCCTGGGGGTGATCGAGGTTTCGTTCGCATCGGCCTGCCCGGTCAGGAGCATCTCAACTGACGATGGCAGGGTGCTTATTTTCGTTGGACCAGATGCAGCCACAATCTCCTGCTTGACGATCTGCTGGATATCCAGATGCTGATAATGCACCCGATCCTGGCAGCATGGCACTCGCCGAACGGTGGTGATCCGTGTTTTTTTCAATTTGCAGCAGGTGCCGAGCGCCCGCTTGGGCTTGATCTTCAGAATACTGCAACAGGAGACCGCAGAACCATACAACCCCACCAGGCGGCCTTTGACCCGGCAATCATGGACCTGGCCTGACACGCCTGTACTGGAGACCAGTATCAGGACAGCAAGGAACAAAGAAGTGACGGGTTTAAGCATGATCAGGTAGGACCGCAGTTGTTCAAAAATACTAAAAATCGAGTAGACTTGCGAATGACCGGGCAATCCACCCGCACAGGTATGGATCGTCAATTCCACATCTTTGCCATTTCGTGACAACAAGGGGCCGTCCGGCTTGTTTCTCCTCCGTATCTTTGCCCCCCTTATGGCCGCTCCTGCGAAAAAGAAAAAACCCGAACCCTTCCGTCCGCTGATCACCGACAATGATCCGCATTGGATCCGTATCCGCGGTGCCCGGTCCAACAACCTCAAGAATGTCGATCTCGACCTGCCGCGCAACGAATTGGTGGTGATCACCGGAGTGTCCGGATCAGGGAAGTCTTCCATCACCATGGATACCCTGTATGCAGAAGGGCAGCGCCGATATGTCGAAAGCCTGTCCGCCTATGCCCGGCAGTTCCTCATGCGGATGAAAAAGCCGGATGTCGACATGATCCATGGCATCTGTCCGGCAATTGCGCTGGAGCAAAAGGTGTCTGGCGGAAACAATCGTTCCACCGTCGGATCGCTGACCGAGATCTATGACTTCCTGCGGATGCTTTTCGCCCGGATCGGTCATACATACTCCCCGGTGTCCGGTGAAGAAGTGCACAAGCAGGAAGTCAGCGATGTCATTGATTTCCTGAAGACCCGAAAGGAGGATACACGCGCGGCCATCCTGATCCCCCTGCCGCTGAAATATGCCGACCGCACCGTGCAGCAGGAACTGGACCTCCTCCTGCAAAAAGGATTCACCCGATTGCGGATGGATGGTGAACTCGTCCAGATCGAAGACTGGCTGGACAGCCATAAAGCCGATGCCCGGAAAAAACTGGGAAAATGGGAAAAGGCCAGCGACCTCCTCGTCCTGATCGACCGCTTTGTCATTCACCATGAGGACGAAGACAACTGGAAGCGGATCGCCGATTCTGCCTTGACGGCATTCCAGGAAAGTGAGGGCATCTGTCAACTCCAGATTTATGAAGGGGAAGAGCGCACCTTCAGTAATCGATTCGAGGCAGACGGCATGACCTTCCTCGAACCGAATCCACAACTGTTCAACTACAACAATTCCTACGGCGCCTGCCCCAGGTGCGAAGGCTATGGCAAGGTCATGGGAATTGATGAGAACAAGGTGATCCCGGACACCAGTCTGTCAGTGTATGAAGGTGCTGTAGCCTGCTGGCGCGGGGAGGCCGGTGGCGAATGGCTGAAGGCCTGGCTCAAACAGGCGGCTCTCGTCGACTTCCCCATCCATCGTCCCTACTTTCAGCTGACAAAGGAGGAACGAAAAAAATTATGGCAGGGCATCGGTATCGCTCCCGGCGTGCATGCCTATTTCAAGGCCCTGGAAGAAAAGACCTACAAGATCCAGAATCGGGTGATGCTGGCTCGCTATCGCGGACGGACCACCTGCTCGGAGTGCGACGGCGGCCGATTGCGGATCGAGACCACCTATGTCAGGATCAACGGTCGTCATATCATGGATCTGATCGATCTGCCGCTGACCGAACTGACCGTGTTCATGCAGGAGTTGACCCTGCCGGACTATGACCTGAAGGTGGCCAAAAGGCTGCTGCTGGAGATCAACATGCGATTGCAATTCATGCTGGATGTCGGTCTGGGCTACCTCACCCTCAATCGGGTGGCTGCCACGCTATCCGGAGGAGAGACCCAACGGATCAACCTCACCCGCATCCTGGGGAGCAACCTGACCAGCTCACTGTATATCCTGGATGAGCCCAGTGTGGGTCTTCATCCGCGAGATACGACCCGGTTGATCCGCGTCCTTCGTCAGTTGCGTGATCTCGGGAATACGGTCGTGGTGGTCGAGCATGAAGAAGAGATCATTCGCGCTGCTGATTATCTGGTGGACATGGGACCGATGGCAGGCATCCACGGCGGATCGGTGGTTTTTGCCGGACCATTTGATGAGATCGGCAAACGGGCTCCGGACAGCCTGACAACAGCCTATCTCAATGGCACGAAAGAAATTCCTACGCCCGCTACCCGTCGGAAGATCCTCGGGAAGATCACCCTTTCCAATGCCCGTTTGCACAATCTGAAAAACATTACGGTAGAGGTCCCCCTGGACACCCTCACCGTTGTCACGGGCGTCTCCGGATCAGGCAAATCGACCCTGATCAAACAGCTGCTTTACCCGGCCGTCCAGCAGGCTGTCGAAGTCCTGCAGGACGGCCGCACCCCGCAGGTCTCCAATCTGTCTGGCGACCTCAAGCGCCTGACCGGTGTGGAAATGATCAACCAGTCTCCCATCGGACGATCCAGCCGTTCGAATCCGGTGACCTATGTAAAGGCCTATGACGCCATTCGTGACTTGATGTCCAATCAATCCCTGTCAGTGATCCGGGGATACAAACCCAAACACTTCAGTTTTAACGTGGAGGGGGGCCGTTGCGAAACCTGCAAGGGAGAGGGCGAACAGGTGGTGGAAATGCAGTTTCTGGCCGATGTCCGCCTGGAATGCGAGGATTGCAAAGGGCGCCGTTTCAAGCAGGAAGTCCTGGAAGTGCGCTATCGGGAAAAATCCATCTTCGACATACTGTGCATGACCATCGAAGAGGCCCTGGAATTCTTTGCCGATCACAAGGATATTATCCAACGCCTCAAACCCCTGGATGATGTGGGACTGGGCTATGTCCAACTGGGACAAAGCAGCTCCACCCTTTCCGGTGGGGAGGCTCAACGTGTCAAACTGGCCTCCTTCCTCGGCCGTGAAAATCAAAGCGAACATATCTTTTTCATCTTTGATGAACCGACCACGGGGCTGCACTTTCACGATATCGGCCGGTTGCTCGACGCCCTCCAGGCCCTGGTCGAACACGGGCACACTGTTCTGGTGGTCGAACACAATATGGAGGTCATCAAATCTGCCGACTGGATCATCGATCTGGGGCCAGAAGGCGGAGACGAGGGTGGACATCTGGTTTTCCAGGGACGTCCCGAAGAATTGGTCAAGGTCAAAGGGTCCTATACAGGGGAATACCTGAAAGAAAAAATAGGCGCAAAAGGAAGCACAAAAAAACAAGCACAAAAAAACGAATAGATCTCAAGCACAAAATCCGCATGATCAAAACGACATTTCGGTTCGGCGATTGAAGTCTGAACACTGGATTTTAGTTGTGAATAGAATGTTGTCCTTTGGGATTTTTGACCAGGTGCCCTCCAGGTCAAACCAGGCAGCAAGACCAGCCGCCCCCTTTGTATTAACATGTAATAAATATTTATGTATTTGTGGCGAAATCTGCCACAAACCAGGCCTGTCCTGTCCTTAACTTTCTGGAAAGTTATCGTCATGGTGCTTGACTTTCCTTCTGAATCAAGGATCCTCATTTACAATGCTGCTCTCCTTTCCGGATTCATCCTGCTCTATCTGCGCGCCTGTTTCGTCGGACTCCGCGCCGGACTCACCAAAGGGCCCTGGCTGGCATCCCTGACCATTCTGTTCATTGCCCTGGTCACCGGTATGCGCTGGGGTGGCATGTCCATCACTGATTGGACACTCCTGATGCAGGGTGACCTGATGAAGATCCACCCCAGAGGGTTCTCCCTGATGGGTGGCATCCTGCTGTTCATGCCTGTATTCCTGATCTTGCAACGGCAGTTTCGTTGGCCACTTTCTGTCCTGGACCGCATTGTGGTCTGCATTCCGGTCGTCATTGCCATCGGGCGGATCGGCTGCCTGTTTGCCGGATGCTGCTCCGGCACAATCTGTACCCTTCCGTGGGGGATCCATTATGGGATCGGTACTCCCACCTTTGCCGAACAGGTCCATTCCGGAATGATCGGTGCGACATCCACCCTCTCGAATCCAGTACACCCCTTCCCTGCTTATGTCATCTTCCTGAACGGATGCATCGCCCTGCTGCTATACCGTTTACGTAAAAAGTTGCCTCATCCGGGCCAAATGACCCTCTTGACCATTGCCCTGCTGTTTCTTTCCAGATTCATACTTGAATTTTATAGAAGCCCGGCCACCCTTCATGGGTTTGCGGTACCCGTCCTGGGTTTAAAAATGTCACAATGGATCCTGCTCCTGTCCGGACTATTCGCACTTTGGAAGGTCAGTCATCTCAAACCCGAAGTGGATCAGGACAAACCCAGAGAATCTTCATCCGCATATCCGTCGATCTGGATCAGCATCCTGTCATTCGGGCTTCTGGTGTTCACCTGGCCCAAATACAGCAGCCTCGAAATCATTCTGCTATCCACCATCATTCTTCCGCTCCTCCTGCATCTGGCTTTTTCTGCATTTGCCAGGAAACGTACATTCCCGGACTATCTTTTGAACTGGGCACACCTGCCCAGCCTGGCCGCACTGATCATCATCATGCCAACGGATAGCCTTCCCCTTCACAGGACGACCCCGGACAGGTCCAGTTGGGTGCAATTGGGCTTTTCCATGGCGGAATCTCCTTTTGAACAAAGTAAGATTGATCGATATACCCAACCGGATTGTGCAGGAGACAGTATTGTCACGCATACCTCCAGAATAAAAGTGATCAACTTTGCCGGAGACCTGGGTGTACACATGCTCCGCGACGACTCGGAGTTTGTGATCGGTTGTAATGGGATGTATACGGAAATGACCCGCTCTGCATCATCAACGGGTTATATCCCTGAAGGAAAATACTATTTCAGAAGCCTGGGCCCGTATATACAAGTGGATGGGCGGGTAGTGGGTGCGTCCATTGGTTGGCAATTTATAAATACAAATTACCCGGGCGATACGGATTCTGATCTGATCTTGTTCCCTTCTGAACGCCAGCGCTTATTGCTCCGCTTTCGATTGGGACTGCGTCATCGTTTTTTTGTGGAGTACAATAAATTTCAGTGGAACAATTACCCGACACTCCCGGGCAATGCACATTCCTTTTATGCCGCACATGGATTAAACCGTCGGGATGGGAGCGCCTGTATTCGATTGGGCATCCACAACCCGAACATTTCATATGACAAAGTAAGGGTGTCCTTGGGAGGACGAATTCCAGTCTTCAATAAGGCAGTGCTCATTGAGCCAGAAATATTCACAAACCGGCATGGCTTTCAATATGCACTGGGAATGCGTTTCAATATGGGCAAACAGTAAGACAAATACGCCCAAAAAGCAAAAATCCAATAGCCGTTGCAGCCATTCGAATTTTGAATTTGGTCCTTATTTGTGAATTGGAATTTCTACTTAAATGGGTTACTCCATTTCTCCTCCAACCCCACCGTCTCATCCGTCAGCGTGTGCAGGAATGCCACCAGGGCATCCCGTTGTTCCTGGCTGAAATTGAAGAGATTCGGCAGGCCATTCGGACGGACCAATGGCGGATCCAGGGTCGGGTGACTTTGGACTCCTTCCGAATAATGGCCAATGACCTCATGGAGCGTTGCAAAGCGGCCATCATGCATGTACGGGGCGGTCAGGGCAATATTCCGCAAACTCGGCACCTTGAACTTGCCCTCCAGTAGCGGCTGGTTGAAAAATCCACCGACTCCCAGATCTACAGGATCAGAATCCAGGCCGTTATTGCGGGGGCCGGGAGCGACAAAATTGTCCGTGCCATGACACACGGCACAACCGGCACCATTCGGTGGCGGATTAAAAAAGATCTGCTTCCCCAGATTTTCCTCCGCTGAAAAATTGGCAAAGGCTACATTTCCCTGGTCTTGAAAAACAGCTGGAAAGGCAGCTCGTCCTGCATCGTACTTGCTCTGGTAGGAAATGATAGACCGGACAAATTGTGCCAGACTGCGGGAGATTCGTTCAGCATCAATGGATTCACTTCCAAACGCCCGTTTGAAAAGGATAGGGTATACCGGTGAATTCTTCAAGCGCGACACTAGTGTATCCAGGGTTAATCCCATCTCTACGCCATCCTGGATGGGCATCAATACCTGGTCTTCCAGGGTTACTGCACGTTCATCCCAGAAAAAATGTCCGTTCTGATAATAGGCGGCCTGGACCAGGGACATGCTGTGCCGGCCTGTATGTCCACCTTCAAACCCTTCCGACAGGATCTTTTCATCCGAAAATCCGATCTCCTGTTTGTGGCAGGAGGCACAGGAGACCGTATGATTCCTGGAGAGTTGTGGATCGTAGAACAAGACCCGTCCAAGGGTCGCTCCCCAGTCCGTGATCATATTATTGGCCGGGGTATTGTCCTGACCGATAACAGGCTGAACAGTCAGATAATCCGGAAGTGAAGGTGTCGCATATAGAAAAGGTTCGGAAGGCAGATCCAGCACTCCAGCAAGGACCTCATCATCCAACTGATCCTGATCGGGAGCATCTTCCTTATTGCAGGAGGTCAGGATAACAAATCCGCATGCCAACAGGCTGATACATACAATTCTAAGGCTCTTCATGATCGCGATCAATTAGTCGACAGGGTGCTACTCAATGATTGGACGGATTGAATGGAGGAAGGTTGAATTCTGGATCGAAATAATGTCAGGATTCCAGGACCTCTTCCAGCTTCTCTTTGCGACGTTCTTTCTTTTTTTTCCGCCGGTCCGAACGCCGACGGATACCTGCTTTCCGTCCGAGAAGGGCATCAATGGCAAGCAGAACAAAAGCAGTATACCAGATCTTTAGCCCCCAGTCAGGTGACACACCGATCAACTCCTCTGTCCCTTCCTGCGGAAGATGGTGAATACCCCATACCAGGGAGGCCATGGCCAGGGAGACCAGGATCACGATGGTACGACGCAATCCGCCATACATTCTGTAGGCCAGGAAAAAGCCAAGATTGGCCAACCAGGGCAAGCCCAGCATCCACTGCAAGTCGATCAGCCCGATCACCCCGAAAAGAACCAGGTGATATCCCTTCAGCTCGCTCCCGATAAAAACCGGCAGAAAAAGGGCCAGGACATAGGTCCAGAAAGCGATCCAACGCAGGGGGTGACGCATGAGACGAAGATAATGGAAATTGCAGCGATTTTAACATTTCCATCCCCCTTCAAACCCACTTGCAACCTCTGGTAATGGCAATGCATGGATGTGAATCAAAAGAACAATGGTCAGGGATCAGGCATCGTGACGCATGCCCTGGGCGACGCGAAAAATGTGCAGGACATAGGGAAACAGCGCATCCATGGTTTCCCGGGCTCCATTGGTTGATCCGGGCAGCGTCAGGACCAGTGTCTTTCCGATCATCCCGGCCACACCGCGACTGAGCATGGCAAACGGAGTTCTATCCTGCCCATACTTGCGGGCGGCTTCCATCACACCCGGAATCTCGCGATCGAGCAAGGGCTGGATGGTTTCTGGGGTGATATCCCGGGGAGACAATCCGGTCCCGCCGGTGAAGAGTAACAGGTCTGCTCCATCCGCGCCGGTGTATTCTGCCACGGCCTTCCGGATCGCATCCGGTTCGTCCGGGATCACCGTATACTGGGACACCTTGACCTCCCATTGTTCCAGTTTTTCCCGGATCGCCAGGCCGGCTTTATCGGCCTTGCTTCCGGCAGAAACACTGTCCGAACAAACCACGACTGCAGCCTGGAGGTCCAGATGAAGATGATCCCTGAACTGTGATTTTCCACCCTTCTTTTTCACCAGGCGAATAGTCCCGATCTCTACGCCCTTGTCGATAGGTTTCAACATGTCATACATGGTCAGGGCCGTCACGGCTGCTCCATGCATGGCCTCTACCTCCACGCCCGTTCTGTAGATGGCATGCACCTCCACCTCGATATGGATCTGGTCGCCTCTGATCTCACTCTGGATGGCTGCATACTCGACGGGAAGTGGATGGCAATCCGGAATGACATCCGAGGTTTTCTTGATGGCCAGCAGGCCGGCGGCCCGACTCATCTCAAACACATTGCCCTTGGGTACCGTCCCCTGGCGAATGGCCTCCAGGGTGGCGGGGTCACTGACAGTGATCCGCGCTTCTGCAACAGCCTGTCGCAAGGTGTTTATCTTATTCGTGATATTATTCATACGACTATTGATTCACTTTCCAGGTACCCTCTGATTCGTCAAACATCTCCTTGCCCCAAATGGGCACATCTGCCTTGATCATTTCGACGATTTCTCGCAATGCTGTAAATGCAGCATCCCGATGCGGGGAGCTGACAAATACAAACAGACTGATCTCTCCTGCCCGAACCGTGCCCAGGCTGTGATAGATATGCATGCATGTCAGCGGGTGAGCGGCAAATGCCTCTTCCCGGATCCCATGCACCTTCTGCATGGCCATCTCCTCATATGCCGTGTAATCGATATGAGAAACCGTTCGGCCACCCTGCTCATCCGCACGCACCTGGCCCAGAAAAATGGCATGTGCACCGATGTCCGTTTTGGATTGATGCTTGGCAATAGACTCTCCGATAAAACCAGCGGAGATCGGCCCTTCTACAAATATGTTCTTTGCTTTCTTTCCACTCATGTTTTCCTGGTTCAAGGTTGAATTATCCGCCGGAATAGGGAGGCAATAAAGCCACCTGAGCACCCGGGGCGATCGGCTGGTTGTTCTGGACAACTTCCATGTTTACAGCGACTACAAACGGCAGGTCCTTTAATTCTGGAAAGGCCGCGATCAGTTCAGCTTTCAGCTGATCCGTATCCCGGGTCAGGGGCCACTGCTTTTCCTGGCCTCCCAGCAATTCTGCGATCATGCCGAATGCGACCAGTTGAATATCTGTATCCTTTTCCTTCATCAGATCAATATCAGTTTTACAGCAGCGATCAACAGGACCGATGCCAGGAAGTACCGCAGCCAGTTCTGCCCCATCCATCGGGCACCAAGATAGCTCCCGGCGATCCCTCCCGCAAATGCTGCCAGGATCATCAGGGGCATCCGTGGGTCCAAGGCCAGGCCATCGGTGATCATCCCGCCCAATCCAGCCAGTGAATTGACCAGAATGAAAAGAGCCGAAACAGCAGCCGTTTCTTTCATATCGGCCCAGTGCAACAGCAGGATCAGCGGTGACAGAATGATGCCACCACCAATGCCGATCATCCCCGAAAACAGGCCGATTCCCGCTCCGGCAAGGATGGCCCAACCCCATTCAATCTTGCGGATCTCCCTGTCCTTCTGCCGGATCTGCCACAGCATTCGCACAACGGCTATCACCAGCAGGACCCCGAGAATCCGTTTGTACGCCAGGGGATCGACATCTATGGTCCCCCCGATAAAGGAGGCCGGTACAGAACCCAATGCAAAGGGCAGGAAGATGTTCATTCGAAAATAGCCCCTGTGCCAGTATTGGTAGAAGGCCAGCGATGCGACGATCACATTCAGGACCAGTGCAGAAGGACGCATCACTTCCGGAGCCAGACCGAAGAGGGCCATCACCGCCAGGTATCCGCTGGCCCCACCATGCCCGACGCTGGCATAGAAAAAGGCCACGGCAAGCAGGGTGAAGTAGAAGAGCAGGATCGGATCCATCGGATGAGGGCTAGGAGGTTTTGGCTGATGACCTGCTTTGACTCAGGTAGTCCTTGAACCGTTGCTCTTCCCGTTGAAAAGCGGATAAAATTGCCCGTCCTTCCTCGGTCAGTGTAGCACCTCCACCATCCTTGCCTCCCGTGGTACGCTCCACCAGTTGACAGGTGGCAGATGTATTCATCGCCCTGACCCGCCCCCAGGCCTGCCGATAGGTCAGCCCCAGCGATTCTGCTGCCTTTCGGATGGAACCCAGGTCACGGATTCCCGCCAGGAGTGCGGCACGCCCCGGGCCGATTTCCAATCCCTGGCATTCCAGCCAGATATGTCCTTTCAGTGTGAATTCAGGAGCGACCATGACCGAGCAGATGAACCTCAACGATTTCTCCCTCCGGCACTTCCTCCCGATCTTCCTCCAGCATGATCACCGCATTTGCCGGGGCGAAGGATCGCATGATATAGGAAAGTTGCCCCGACAAGGGCAGGACACCCTCTTCTGTGGCCAGGGCCTTCAGAAAGAAGGTGAGGCCCTTCTTTTTTTTGAATCCGGCCTTGAGGGGCAACCTGACCTTCTCCAGGAACAGGGATTGAAATCCCTGCATTTGTCTCAGGGCAGGATACACATATTGGTAGAAGCAACTGGTCACGGAGGCCGGGTTTCCGGGCAGGGCAAATACCAGGGTAGATCCGATCTGACCAAAAAACAGTGGCTTGCCCGGTCGCTGCCTGACCTTGTAGAAATGTGTGTCTACCCCACCCTCTTCAAAGACCTGCCGCACGATATCGTGATCCCCCACGGATATCCCGCCGGTGATCAGGATGAGGTCGGCCCCTTCGGCTGCCTGTCGGAAACCCTCCCGGAAGGCATCCACATGGTCCCGAACATGGCTGACAGCCCGGGGAGTCACGCCTTCCGCATGCAGGGCAGCGATCAGGGTATGTGAATTGGATTCATAGATATGACCGGGAGGGAGATCCTGACCCGGCTTCACCAATTCGGAGCCTGTAACCATGACATCGACCACGGGCCGCCGTCGCACCGGGACGGCAGCAATGCCCAGGTTGGCCAGGAAGCCGATGGCCCCGGGTGTCAGGAGTGTGCCGGCTTCCAGGGCCTGTTCACCGCTCCGGATCTGGGTGGCTTTCCCCCGGATATTGGCACCTTTTTTCAATGTACCGCTGGTCATGGCAATCGACTTTCCGTCAGCAGTGACCCATTCCTGTTGGATCACCGTATCTGCACCCGGGGGCATGGGTGCACCGGTAAAAATGCGCATGACTTGTCCAGGGCCCACCTCCTGAGTGGGCCATGTGCCTGCCGGGATCTCGCCGATCAGTTGCCAGGAGGGAGGCAGGGGGTCTGTCCAGGCCAGGGCATACCCGTCCATGGCGGAATTGTCAAAGGGCGGCATATCCACGGGTGAATCCAGGGACCGACTGAGAATTCTGCCCCCAGCCAGCTCTACAGGGACGACCTCCTCTGGCAATTGCGGTGTATGGTTCAGCACACATTGCTGGGCTTCGGCCCAGGAAATGAAATGGGATTGCATCATGGGCGCAAGATCGGAATTCGTTATGACAATTCTGACATAACGACTCCGGAGAGGAGGTGATGAGGTGATGAGGCGATGAGGTGATGAAGTAAGAACGAAGCAAATATTCACAAGTGCTGACAGGGCTCACGCCTGGGAGCCCTTCGCTTGTCACGGGCTCATGAAGATATCTGCTCGATCAGAAAAGTGGTATGGAGATATGAACGGAATACCGGAAATCACAAGCCTACAGCATGGACCGAACGGTTTCACCCGCCTCCTGCAACCAGGATTGATACTCCTTGCGCAGCGGAAAACTTTCCTCTTGCAAGGTCTCACGGGCGGCGCTACCGATATGCCGGACATAGGACAGGTAGTGCGATTTTGCTCGTTCTTCGTTTAAATGTTCAGCCTCAAGCAAATAAATGCTCACTCCCGCATCACCACCACCCGGCTCGTCGCCACTGGCCGCTCATCGGAGTATAGCTGCAGGATATACGTACCGTTGGGTACTTGCGATGTATCCCATAAGTGGAGATAGGCATAGGGCGAAAAGCGATGCCGATGGACCTCCCGGCCCAGGGCATCATGAATGACCAGCTCCGTATCCTTTCCTCCGTATTCTGGCAGGGTAATTTCGATCTGCACTGGTCCGCTGGCAGGGTTGGGGTAGATCTTCATTTCGACTTGAGGGCCAGGCTCGGCAATGGACGTGCTCAGCGTATCGCAGGGGCTGCCCTCCAGGGCACCCAGGCGATAATTTGGAATATTGGGGATGGCAATAAAACTCCAGGATGGAAAATCCATGGCATTGGGTTGTGCCCAACAATCGACACCTTTTAAGTCTGGATATTCAATGACATGCCAGGATTTTGTGCTGCTCGTCGTACAAATATAGATTCGACCATCAGGGCCCCTTTGCATCAATGCAAACCCTGCATTAAATGGTGCCGGGAATGTATCTACAATGGCAATCGTATCGGACTGCAGAATATCGGCCTCCAGATCGACCTGCATTATGACTCGGCTGGAATTGTAGTAGCAGAATCGACTGTTTGAGCTGAACACGGTACTGGCCCCTGGCGGAAACACATCTGGAAGGACAATTTGACGTTCATTGCTCAATTCTCCAGAACACCGATCAAAGTCAAAAAAGGATAGACCGCAAGTGTTATTGTAGCGCACATAAGTCTTTCCATCTGGAGAGAACGAATGAATGGCTGTCGCAGGGCAAGGTGTGTAATGATAGTCATACCCAATTTGTTGTTTGCTCAATTCAACTTGTCCATTACCATAGAAACGATACTTGTGATAATGGTCAGTACCTTTCTCAGGAACGACTACCCACCAATCTTTCCCGTTCCCATGCTGGCATGCTGCCGGAGATTCTGCATGGTATCCCTCTACCTTAATATTAATTGAATCAACTGTTGGAGCCAAACCAGAAATATCTATAAGAGATTTATAGGCTGGCCACCGTGTAATTCCAAACTTACTGTCATCCTTCAAGCCCAGATGAAAAGCTAATACTTTTTTGGAGCCAATCGGCATGAATATCAAGCCAAAAGCCATAGGATAACTTCCTCCATTAACACACCAGGCATTGTACATGGGCCCTGGATTAAGAGTATCGCCACCCTGAATTATATTCCCAAAGCTATCAAATAGACGACATCCATTTGAAACCAAATGAAGGTTTCCATTATAATCAGCAAAACATGTAACCTGGTCAGAAAGATCAGCATTATTAAATACTATGGACTCAATTTCTACATCGCTAAAGTTAAAATCTAATAAGAAATTAACAAATTCACCTCCCCATTGAGCTCCATATCCATTAACCCAAACATAGTCATGTTTTTGAGCCTGGCACAAATGCACCAGGCTCAATAGAATGCTGATTAAATAGACTTGTTTAATGCTTAAGCAGGACACCATCAGCATGCCTTTTTCCATCCGAAGAGATGAATTTCCAAGATAAAAATCTGTTCTTGTCAGAAATCTTTTCATTCCATTTTAACCAATTTACCAACAGCCATTATTTTACCATTCGCATCACGAAGAAAATAATAATAGACTCCTCCTGGCCACAAACTGGAATCCACTCTGTGGAGAAATGCAAATGGTGGTATGCTCCCATAGTAGATTTCTCTGCCTGCTACATCAACAATCTCCAATTTGAATTCACGAGCATGTTGCAATCCTTCATCCAACTCAAATGTAAATCCATTTTGAACAGGATTTGGGAAAACCCGGTGACCGAACGAAGAGGGTGCTGCTGAAGTGATCTCACTCAACCCCAGCGTATCACACGGACTGTCCTTCCAGGCGCCAAGACGATAATTGGGAATATTAGGCAAAGCCAGAAAACTGAGGAAGGGCAATGGCACTGCGTTCGGTCTGGCCCAACAGGCAGTACCTTTCAGATCGGGAAATTCAATCACATGATAAGTCTGCGTACTGCTGCCAGGAGAGATGTAGATCCTGCCATCCGGCCCTCTTTGCATCATCACAAATCCCGCCCCAGTAGGGGTGGGAAAGGTATCCAGAATGGCAATGGTATCCGGCTGGAGGATGGCATCTTCCATATCCACCTGCATGATTACTTTGGATGAGTTGTAGTAGCAAAATCTGCTATTCGGACTAAACACAGTAAAGGCACCTGGCTTGAACACTTCAGGAAGTATAATACGTCGTTCGTTACTCAATTCTCCAGTACATCTATCAAAATCAAAGAAGGATAGACCGCAGGAATTATTATAGCGAACATACGTCGTACCGTCAGGGGAGAAGGAATGAAGACCATATGCATCACATTCAGGATAGGGATATTGGTACCCTATCGTTTGAATATTCAACAGTTCAATTCCATCAATACTGATTAAATAAGTTCGGTAAGTTGCCTTCCTATGCTCCGGAGTAATAATGACCCAATCTCTCCCATTCCCATGTTTGCAGGCTGAGGGACTTTCAACTTTGGTCGTACTGACAATATTATTCGCAATTTCAATTGTGATATTGTCGTCCCCCAATTCTACTTTTGATAAATAAGAGGGAGTTAATGTTACACCAAATTGACTATCCAGGACCAAACGATTATGAAAGAGGTAAACAGAATTCTCTTGTGGCAACATGATCATATTGAACATGACCGGATAGCTCCCATTGTTCTTACACCACGAATTATAGATTTCTCCAGGGTTTAATGTATCACCTCCGGGCAACACATGTCCCGTTGCATCAAACAACCTACATCCATTTGATACAAGCAACAAACTGCCATCAGCATCTGAAAAACTGGTCACCTGATCGCTCAGATCTGCATTGTTGAACTCAATCGGTTCTGCTGTAACCGGTTGGTTGTGGAAATTCAACTCAAAATTTCCGAATATCCCGCCGTATTCTGCTCCGTATCCGTTCAGCCAGTGATAATCGTGTTTTTGAGTGTAGCCGCTTACGGCTACACCCAAAAACAACACAATCACAACGCCAAATCTAGTGTATGACCAGTGACCCACGTTCCCGGTTTTTCTGATCAATACCATCCCATGTCCAATAATACAAACCCGGTAACAGGCCAGTCAGTTCCACAGAAATTTCAGCACCTCCCATACTATTCAGTTGAAGATTCCGGACTACCCGTCCGGAGGAATCGTGCAAACGAAACCAGCCGGTACTCTGTACACCTGTCAGAAAGACAACTCCTTTAGCAGGATTTGGTCGTATTTGGATACTACCTCTTGCCAGCGGAACACCTTCGCTTGATTCATTCATTTGAGCCTGAGTAGAACAAAAGACTTCATCATCCCATAGTGTATCTACATATCCGAGATACACACCCCGGGCAATACCTACAGCTGGACCACCGATACCGACGCATAGTCCGGCTATACTATCCAGGACCATGAGTGAGGCCGAGTCAGGACGAAACCCGAGGGAATCTTGGATTGACAAAACCAACAGATACACGTCTTTGAGGTATGACTCATACGCATGCTCAGGTGAAAATGAGTCCAGTTCATCCTCCAATTCTTCCCGCAAGCTGTCCCGAAAGAACGAGACTTGTTCCCACAGAGTAGAATCAACAGCCTGGATATCTGTCAAGACATTCATCAGGCTGTCCCGTTCAACCAGTCTCAGTGAATCAACTTGCGCAGATCGAATAGTATCGATAGCATGAATTCTCCCTAATACCTGTTGGCCATGCTGTGTCCGCTCCAGCAAGTCATCGATGGTAGTGGTATCCATGCCGGCCATCTCTGTCCAGATCCGATTTTCGATCCCGTAGAGTGTCCGCAATTGATCCTGATCGCCATGCTGAAACCAATTATTGGCTGTACTATCACTGCTCAACAGATCTGGGTTGGCCTCCAGTTTTTGAATCAGACTATACCGCAGCAACCAGACATCCTCATCGGAGTAGGCATTCAGACTATCTTGTAGCACACGTCCATCCGCCCAGGTCAGGGTCCGTTTTGATGGCCAATCGGTCGGTGCCTCTTCCTGGCAGACATCACCTGCTGCGCCCTGTTGCTTAAACCAGGCGCTCGAAGGATCAACCAAGGGGTCTGGCCAGTAAGGATTAGCCGAGGTGTGAATATCAAATTGGGAAAGACCTGTTACTAAAAAATTGTCAGAATCATGCCTCGCAGCGGCCGTACCATAGGCTGTTGATGAAAGCCAATTGTTCATGGTATTGGCTTGTGGCCCGATGTTGGCATCCTGTGATCCGGCAGCTTTCAAGTCCAGCCCGACTTCATGTGAACCGAGGAAGTTACTGCCCAAGTTGGAGTCCTTATTGAAGCCTCTAAATACGAATCCATATTCTGCGCTGTCGATCTGATTACAGTAGTAGTTATTCATATCTGCTGAATACGACAGAAAACCGTAGTGATCCTCGCCATCAGTGTGATCAATGATTGTGTTGCCGACGAAATGATCACCTAAATTACTCCCTCCAAGGTCAAAATAAGCCCGGGATCTCTCTTCAGTAAAAATCTCTGTAAGATTGTCTTCACACAGAAGTCCCCTGTTGACATATCCTGCATAACCATCAGAAATGCCGCCGTCCAGAAGAATATGATTACCCGTAATACCTGCCTTTCCTTTCGAAGTGAACAGATGTATGATTTGCATTCTAAATGCTTCACGTGATGGTAAGAGGCCGAAGTATGAAGCCGACCCAAGATCAACTTCAAGTCGATTGTTGGCCACCTTCCAATTGTGGATCAGTGGAGCCGATATGTTATTGGATGAATAGATACACCGTTGAGCCTGAATGTCATTGTTTCTGAATCGAAAGTACCGTTCATAATTTCCCACTAACGCCACACCTTGTTGAAGGTCAGTGGCTCTACATTGTTCAATATCTGAATTCACAGCAGCAATAAAAAATCCTCTCCGACATCGTTCCATGGTGGGGCTTGACGTCTTCCCAAGTCCGATAAACTTGAGAAACCATTGTTGCCCTCCTTTCGATTCAACGTGAACAGCCTCTCCTGCCCAAGGCACATAACCATATTGGTTAAGGTCCGTAAATCGTGTATTCAAAATGGTCATGTTTGCATTCTGGCCGACAATGCCATAAGTCAATTCTGTCAAATGGTTTTGGGATTGGGAATGACCAATGGTGATTGCATCTACATCCTTCAACCAAATGCCTGCAAAAGCACGATCATTAAACAGGACAGGCTGCCCGGAATACGTTGGCAAAAATCCTAAGTCATACGAGATCAAGTTCCCTGCAATGGTTGAAGGGTGACCAAACTT
>JAUIEA010000189.1 GCA_030429045.1 Bacteroidia bacterium
AATACGGATGTAAAGGGTTGATCCCGGGTAAATCGATAGTACAGGTGTACTCGTTTGGGGAGTTTGCCCGCGATGACCGAAATCGTAAAGCTGTTGACCTCTGCGGTGTCAAATTTCTTTCTTTTCAAGACATCCACGGAGAGCACCTCTGGCTCGACCACCGTAAATGCATCGAGGCGTTTCAGGTAATTGACCCTGTCTTCCATATAGCTGGCCAGCCCGGGGATCTTGCTTCTTGTCCCGACTGTCTTATCCAGGCTGTTCATAAAATCGTCCAGGGTATAGTAGCCGTTCTTTTCCTTCTCCACCAATGGCTTGAGTCGGGTCATCACCTCTTCACATCGCTTTCTGAAACTGTCCTTTCGAAAGTGTTCCTTCATCATCTGACGAAGGTGAGATACGTAAACCTTTTTATAGAATTCATCGGCCAGAAGCTTCTGAATGAGTGGCTTGGTGATATTGTCAGCCTGGAGGAAGGGGTCCAGTTCCGTCATTTCCTGAATGTTCAGATCAGATCCCTGACCGGTGTTTTTGAAGCTGCCAAAGGCCAGGTTCAGATCCCAGATCACTGGACTGAACAGTCCGGCCTGGTTTCGATACAGGTAGTAGTTGTGGCTGTGCTGACCCGAATAGCTGCTCAGGTTGCCGGTCAGATTGTTGAACGCATGCATCCACAGGGTGGCGTCGACATCCAGGACGGTGGCGACGTTTTCCGGTTCCTGGTTGAGGATGCGGGCCAGTTCCATCAGGTAGGGCCATCCTTCGCCTTCTTTCAATCGATAATTGTAGAGGTAGCAGTTGGCGTCCTCTTCATATTCGAGATTGCTGTAGATGTTTTTCTTACAGTTCTCCGGGCCGGCGTCCTCGACAAGGTCCGGACTGCATTTGAAGAGTGAGGTCCAGGCACCATTCATGCGTCGGTCCAGGAAATGTGCATCTACAGGTTCAATATTGATATAGACCCCCGCATAGGTGTTGTTGACATAGAGTCGGACAAAATTCGCCTGGGGGACGGCCATATATTGGCCTGCAATAGCGAAACCGAGGTATTCCCTCAGGTAGCTCGGATCCCGAAGTGCATTGGACAGGGTAAACGAACGATAACCCTGATGATTCTGATCCGGATGGATATAGTTCAGGTCGATCTGGTAGGGGTTTTTGTCTCCCTCATACGTATAGGACGTCTGGCCCCGGTATCGAATACCCACATTGGGGTATTTGATGCCATCAATTTCTGCAGCACCAACGATCATGCCTTCATCAGATATTTTCATGGAGTCCAGTACGTGGGCCCAATTTGCCTGACGTATGGTCAATCGCATCTCCGGAATATGGTTGGTACCAAATATTTCGGAGGAAGTTTGAGCACTCAGAGGACCGCACCAAAGAGCGACGGTCATCAGGATGCAAATATTCGCAAAGAAGGATTTCATGTGGTTGGCTTGATATAAATGGATAGTGGTACCCAGACAATTCTGATCTATATGATCATCCTTGATTGACACCATTTAATCGAGTATTCGTTGCAGGTCGGAACTGGTTTCTTTCCGGATCTCTTCAAAATTACCTGTTTTCCTGTTCTTGACAACTTGATCCCAGTGAAAGTAACGCCCATTCATGACAATATAGACACCCGGAGACAAGGCCTGGGCAAATGCCAGGGCGCTCCCCAAATTGAAGAAACCATCTGAGGAGTTGCCGAAAGCATAGGGGATCATTGCTCCGGTCAATACAATGGTCTTGTCTGCCATTTCTGCTTCTGCCAAAGCTTTGGCCGTTTCGACCATCCGGTCCGTACCGTGTGTGATGATGATTTCAGATGCGGACGACTTCTGACAGTTGTGGATGATGATATTGCGGTCGGCATCTGTCATTTCCAGACTGTCCACCATCATCAGCGTCTTGATATCGATATCCAGCGTACAACGTCCCCTGTCGAACATCTTGGGTAAATGCGTGTCCTTGAAAAATAACTCCCCAGTGATGAGGTTGTATTCTTTATCAAACGTGCCGCCCGTAACAAAGATCTGGATCATGTACTGGTTCAATCAATAATCAGCCACGAATATAACGATTGATTCCGGCTGCTCACACTACTTTATCTGCACAGCTGGATGAAGCGAATGCATCCGGTTTCATTTTGAAGGCAAAGCCCATGCCCATGATATAGCCCATGGCTTCCTTCAGGGCAAGATTGGACTTGAAATGAGGGTCTGTATTGATGTCGGCATGTACTTCCAGTTCGACATGATATCGGTCCAGGAGATCGCAGAGTTGATAGGCAATATCGACGGAGCGGGCTACTTCCAGGATCATGCGTTCGCGAATACCCATTTCCTGGCTGATCCGCTCATTCCGGATGAACATAAATCCGCCGCGTCCCAGGCGGAGAAAGACGATCACCGTGGCGAACTCCACGAAATCCCCCCGAACCTGGGAGTCGGTACCGATGCACACCTTGAGTTGATTACCCAGAGCCTGTTCCCGTTTCAGGGTGCGTTCAACTGCTTCCAGAAGAGGCAGATCAATTCGTTCACCATTTAATCTTCGCCAGTACATACCCGATGAGTTTCCTGAAGATATGGACATCTCGTCGACTTTCAGCGCATTGCCATGCAAAGATTCGATGAAGTTCACGGCAGGATGACGGACGGAAGTCTTCATCTGCTCACAGCGGAAAGAGTGAAACAGCTCAGGTCGTGATCTGGGGTAGTCGGTCTACCCGGGTCAGGACACCATCTGCGCAGTGCAGAATAGGCGACGGAAAGCGTTCGATCAGGCGGTAATCATGGGTGGCAAACAAGACAGCTGTCTGGTGGTGGCGTGCCAGGTTGCGAATCAGTCGGGTGATCTCATCACTGGTGTGGGGGTCGAGGTTTCCGGCGGGCTCATCTGCCAGGAGCAAGACAGGTTCATTGAGCAGGGCGCGGGCGATGGCCAGACGTTGTTGTTCACCCCCGGAAAGCTCAGCCGGGTATCGGAATCCGTAGGCGCTCAGGCCGGTTTCATCCAGGACCTTTGCGATCCGGGCATTTTTTTCCTTCCGGGAATGCCAGCCGGTGGCCTGCAGGACAAAATCGAGATTGTCATAGACGGTTCGTTCCCGCAACAGAAAGAAGTCCTGGAAGATGATGCCCAGTTTGCGACGCAACTTGTGGAGGCGTTTCCGGGGAAGGTTGACCAGGTTGAAACCGGCGACCTGGACGGTGCCGCTCTCCCAGGGCCATTCTCCGTAAAGGGCTTTGATCAGCGAGGATTTGCCCGCACCCGTTTTCCCGATCAGGTAGAGAAATTCGCCCGGCACCATATCGAGCTGGATATCTCGAAGGATGGTGGTCCGTCCTCGAATGATCCGCCCCTGGTCAATATGTAATACCCGTTCTTGCATGTGAAAGCATTGAGAATAAAGGTAGGAAACATCTCTGCCTGATCGGTTGTTAGGGAGTGAACGAATCGAATCCTGTACATTTGTGTATCAGACCCTTCCAAATGAAAAAGATCTATATCATAGCCGGTTTATTGATCCTTTTGGGAATCGGCCTGCTGATCTCCGCCGCTGGCGATATGAGCACCTACAGTACCTTCCGGGATGCGGCACGTCTGGAAGCCAAAGTGAAAGTGGTTGGTAAACTGGCCAAGGACCGGGAGATGTATTACAATCCCACAGAAGACCCGAATTACTTCTCTTTTTACATCGCCGATACAGAGGGTGAAGTGCGTAAGGTCATCCTGCGCGGGGCCAAACCTCAGGACTTTGAACTTTCAGAACAGATCGTGGTCACGGGTAAAATGGATGATGGCGACTTTCTCGCCTCGGAACTCTTGATGAAGTGCCCGTCCAAATACAAGGACGAAGAAGTTTTTCTCCAGCAGGAAGGCTGATCTCAGATATCGTAACATGCAGGAACTCCAGTATTTCGGTGAACATCTGTGGCCCGGCAGAGTGGGTCATTTCAGTATTATCCTCTCTTTTGTCGCGGCTCTTCTGGCTGCATTTGCCTATGCACGACATACCCGCAACGCTTCCCCGGACACTGCCTGGTTGAAGCTGGGCCGATGGGCCTTTCTGGCACATGCAGCTGCAACACTGGTCACCATTACCACGCTGTTCTACCTTATGCTGAACCGGTATTATGAATACCAGTATGCCTGGGCCCATGTTTCTGATGACCTGCCCTTCGCCTATATCTTTTCGGCATTTTGGGAGGACCAACCCGGCAGTTTCCTCCTGTGGGCATTCTGGCATGTCATTCTGGGGCTGATCCTGCTCAAGACTGCCAGAAAATGGGAAGCACCCGTCCTGGTGGTCATGTCCCTCCTGCAGGCATTTATCATGTCCATGCTTCTCGGGGTGTATCTGATGCCGGAAAGTGATGCCATCAAGATCGGGTACAATCCATTTCTCCTCTTGCGCGACACCATGGATGCGCCCCTCTTTTCAAATGCCGATTATCTCCAGCTGATCACCGGAAAGGGGTTGAATCCCCTGTTACAGAACTACTGGAATACCATCCATCCCCCCACGCTCTTTCTGGGGTTTGCCAGCGTGTCGGTGCCATTTGCCTATACCATGGCAAGTCTGATCAAACGCGACTATACCTCCTGGATCAAACCGGTATTGCCCTGGGCGCTCTTCAGCGCGTCTATCCTGGGGATCGGGATCCTGATGGGTTCTGCCTGGGCCTATGAAGCCCTGTCCTTTGGGGGATATTGGGCCTGGGACCCTGTCGAGAACATGTCGCTGGTACCCTGGATCGTCCTGGTAGCGGGTATACATACCAACCTCATCGCCAGAAGTACGGGTCATTCGGTCCGAAGCACCATGGTGTTTTATGCCATCGCCCTCTTGCTGATCCTGTTTTCTACCTTTCTCACCCGCAGTGGAGTCCTGCAGGACTCATCTGTACACGCCTTTACCGAGCTCGGATTAGAATGGCAACTCGTCTTGTTCATTCTCTTTTTCGCGGGGTGGTTCCTCTGGACCTACCTCCGCCGATACCGAGAGATTCCGGTCAAAGAGGAAGAGGAACCAACTTCCAGCAGGGAGTTCTGGATGTTTATCGGCAGCCTTGTCCTCTTTTTTTCTGCCCTCCTGATCACCTTTACGACAGCCATCCCGGTCTACAATAAACTGGCTGATGGACTTGGATGGCTGACCGGTCAGGACCTGACCGGGTGGCACCGCTCCATGCCTGTCGATCCGATCACACATTACAACCGGTATCAGTTCTGGATCGCCGTCTTCATCGCATTCTTGAGTGGCGGGACACTCTTCTTACGCTATGGACGCTCAGTGGCAGGTGAGGCCTTACGATCCATACTGACCAGAATGGGCATGCAGATGGTCCTGGCCCTGATCATGACTGGATTGACCTGGT
>JAUIEA010000190.1 GCA_030429045.1 Bacteroidia bacterium
CTAGCTCGATGGCTTTGGCGAAAATCTCGTTTACTTCGGGATTCCAGTCGGGCATTTTGAAGTTCTCCAGTTGGTTCTATTATCCAATGCGAGAACGAGAATTGCGATGCACCGAGAATTTCAGAAAATTCTCACCCGAGATGGCCTTGAAGCAATCGAAGAAGAAGAGCTCGTCGACCGCACAATCCCCCCGGTACACAGCCACCTGTGGATTGAGCATCGGGTTGGACCCCATGTCGCTTTCTCCGGTCACTGTGACGCTGTAATCCAGAATGGTATCGCTGGCAATGAAGGAGAACCAGACATCCCGCTGGACCGTACCCGCATCCCAACAGGGGGGGATGTTGTCGACGCCAATATTGGATGGCGTCGCATCAATATTCGAATAATACACTTCTTCACAGTACGGGGCTTCTCCAAGATCAATTGCACCACTGCAATCGTCATTTGAAGGCTGAGCAGAAAGAAGAAGGGCAAAAAGACTTAATAGTGCTGAGATGCAGTATTTCATAGACGTGGTTTCCAAGCGCGTAAGATAATCACTTTTCCTGCGATATAAAGATTACTCCGCTCCCGTATTTCCGAGGTTTACCGGACCAGAACCACAGGTGGACAGAATCTGCTGAATGCGGTCCGGGGAGTAAAATAGTCCGGGATCCCCCCATTCGGATTGAATATAGTTCAGAATATTGGCCATTTCCACAGCATTGATCCCGGTTACGGGAGCCATGACCTGGTCATACTCCTGGCCGTTGACCAGAAGTTTTCCCTCCATTCCATTCTGGATGATACAGGGCAACAGGTCGGGCCGGGTTCGGATCAGGTCAGATCCCGACAGGGGAGGGATCAATCCGGCCAGGCCGGTTCCATCCGTCATATGGCAACTTCCACAGGCCGACTCATACAGGGCCTTCCCCTGTGAATACGGTTGCTGGCAAGCCGCCATAAAGAGTAGAAGAAGTAGAACCGGTAGCGGGTTAATTCTCATCCAGAAGGCATTGAATATCCTTCATGAATCGATCGACACTCTCCGCGTCAGTGCCGTCACAGAATGACCGGACATGGCGCTGTTCATCGATCAGGATCAATCGTCCACTGTGATCGAAACCACCCGGGACACTCGGATCCTTTTTTGCCACTGAAAAGTAATTTCCGGCGATCTGATAGATGTCATCTTCTGCGCCGGTCACCAGATGCCAGCGATCTGTTGCGATGCCCAGGCCTTCTGCATAGGCCTTCAGGCGAGGTACAGTATCGTGTCTGACATCGATCGTATGTGAGAGTAGCACGAGCCTGGGTTCTGCCGCAAAGGCCTGATACACGCGTAACATCTGCTTTTTTACCTTGGGACAAATGGTGGGACAGGAGATAAAAAAGAAGTCCACCACATAGATCTTGCCTGCAAAGGTCTCATTATCCACCCATTGACTGTCCTGGTTCATAAAGGTGAAATCCGGGATCGTCGGATACAGGGTGTCCATACCCTGAATATCCCGGTTTCCCAGTATCGGTAAAACCTGACATCCCTCCGGGGGGCGGCAGGAAAGGATTGAAAATCCGATCAACAGCGCTGTTAGTGAGATCCAGGTCTTCATGGTAATAGTGCAATTGAATATTCGATAGCCCTGTTCATCTGATCGGCCACCTCTGCGACCGCTACCTGTTGTTCTTCCAGATACTGCAGGGATTCAGGGGTTGCGGAAACAGGTTTTTTATAGTCATTCATCCAGGCCCACATCATATCCTCCCCTTTGCGGAGTTCCCGGATGGCTTCGAGGTAGGGCAATCTCTGGAGGGAGTCTTTCCCGGCCATGGCCTGTTCCAAATCTAGTCTCAATTGATGCATTTCGCCCATTCGGGGCATGACTTCATCATGGATTTTCATGATCTCATCATGACGGTCCTGCACATCGGTCCCGCATCCTGTGATCGCAAGAATCGAAAAACCGAGTACCAGGGCAAAGACAATTCTGGTCATACGTTTCTGTTAAGACCGCTAAGGTAAGCTCCCTGAGGAATCACCCCGTGATTCGGGACACAGATTCAACTGCTTTCTTCCGGGATCGTTGTGTCCAGTCCAACACAAGGCCCTCCAGTCTCGCTCATAATGCACGTTCAGGGCCTTTTGCGGGCTATACCAAATAAGGGGACTACCGGGAGTACAGTGTCTGAAGATACAATCCAGTCAGCCCTTCGGTCCTTGCCGGGTTTTGTGAATAGCGCCTGGCCAGGGCAGATACCTGGTGAGGGGACCCGGGTTGATCACGGTTCGTTCCAGTGAAACTCGGGCACTGGAATTCCCGTACATGAGGAAAATATCAATTGGAACACACGGTGATTCAACCTCCTTCGTTGATTAGATATAACTTTGCGGCATGCATGTATTCGTACGACTTTCTGGCACATTCTTGATCCTGTTTGCGGACCTCGTCCTCCTGCCCACCCATCTCGAGGCCCAGGATCGTCATTTCAGCCAGTTCTATGCCTCACCTCTGACCATGAATCCGGCCATGACCGGCGCTTATGACGGAAAATTCCGGATCGCCGGGATCTACCGCGATCAGTGGCGGCCGGCATTGGAAAGACCCTTTACCACCATCAGTACAGCTTTGGATTTTCGCTTCAAGGTGCCGAATGTGAGTCAATACAAGGATGCCATCGGAGTGGGCCTGATCTTTTACAAAGACGAGGTCCGGAATTTCGATTTCACCTCGAATGAGATCAATCTGAGCCTTGCCTATCACAAAGCGCTCAATTTCAAGAATACCCAGTTCCTGAGTGCTGCGATCCAGGGGGGGATCGCCCAGCGGAACATCAATTTCAACAATCAGACCTTCCAGGACCAATTCAACCAGAAGGACGGATATACCTTCCCGACCGCGGAAACGTTTCCGGGTAATAATATCGCCTTCGGCGATCTGTCAGTCGGTGTGAATTACAGTTGGACGTACCAAAAAAACAGCCTGCTACAGATCGGTGGGGCGATGCACCATATCCTGGAACCCAATATTGCATTCTTTGATGAGGCAAGCAGTGAAAAAAGCATCCTCTATCGTCGATACCAGGTCCACACAGCCATGATCTTCCCCATAGCGCCAAAAGCCTATCTGTCGCCCCGCCTCCATGTCATCCAACAGGGACCTCATACGGAGATCAATGCCGGAAGCAATGTGCGTTTCTTGGCGAATGACTACACCCGTGTCGCCATCCATACCGGTGCATGGGCCAGTGTCGTTCGCGACGTTGAAGCGGGAATGGCCCTGGAATCAGCCACACTGTTCTTTGGACTGGAATACAATGGAATTCTCCTGGGGATGAGCTACGATGCCGGCATCTCGGAAATCAACAGTTTGGGCTACAAGAGAGGAGCCTTCGAGATCAGTATGGGGTATGTCGGCGAATACGAGGACGATGTCGTCCAGTGTCCAACCTTTTAAAGCGTTACTGTACGCTGAACCCTCAAATGGGCAGATAGCTCAGGATCTCGAGTCCATAGCCATCCAGACCGATCCGTTTGCTGGAGGTGTTGTTGGTCACCAGGGCAAGTTTGCGAACGCCCTGATCCCGAATGATCTGTGCGCCGATCCCGAAATCTCTCTGATCCATGGCCCGTTGGGTCTGGCTATCGGCTTTGCCTGCCCACCGATTCAGGGAAGATACCAGGTCGAGCATCTTGTCCCGGTGATGCATCACCACCAGTAATCCCTTTTTCTGTTCCTGAAACGTGGTCATGATCTGGTTGAGCAAGTCGGCCTGATGCGGCTCAAGGACCTGTCTGATCTCTGCCTGGGAGATGGCTGACTGGACCCGGACGGGCACAACTTCATCCTCATTCCATTCTCCATAGCGGATCGCCAGGTGTTGATCACCCGTCGTCATCTGTTCGTATACCGTAAATGCAAGCTCACCGATCGGGGAGGGTAGTACTGTCTGATGGACCGTCTGAATGAGCCGTTCGCGTTGCAGGCGATAGGCCACCAGGTCCGCAATAGAAATGATCTTCAGGTTGAATCGCTCTGCGATCTGGCATAACTGGGGCAGTCTGGCCATACTTCCATCTTCATTCAGGATTTCGACCAGCACCCCGACAGGGGAAAATCCGGCCATTCGGGCCAGATCGATGGCGGCCTCTGTATGCCCGGTACGCCGCAACACACCTCCGGTTTTTGCCCGGAGCGGAAAAATGTGACCGGGACGTGCAAAGTCTGCGGACTTGATGGATTTGTCGACGATCGCCCGAATCCCCGTAGCCCGGTCATAGGCGGAAATACCGGTGGTACATCCCCGACCGATCAGATCGATCGACACCGTAAACGCAGTTTCATGAAGCGCTGTATTCTCACTGACCATCAGGGGCAGATCCAATTCATCCGCACGCTTCTCATCCATGGGTGTGCAGATCAACCCCCGACCATGCGTAGCCATAAAGTTGATCATCTCCGGGGTTACCATCTCTGCTGCACAGATAAAGTCTCCCTCGTTTTCCCTGTCTTCATCATCTACAACGATAATGATCTCGCCCTGGCGTATGGCGGCCAGTGCATCATCGATCGTGCTGAGTGTCAAAGGGGCATCACTGGTCATCGTTGTAGTTGGTGTGGGATTGAAAGACATACTCATCGAGTTGATTAACACTTGTTTCCCAGGAATAGTTGGATTGGACAAAGGTAAGGGCTGAAGCGGCTAATCCAGACATCAATGGCTTGGATGAAAGCGCCACCAGGATCTGACTTGCAAATTCCTCGGCAGTTTCAGCGAGCAGTACTTCCTTTTCCGGTCGCGCACCAATGGCTTTGTTCACATGTTTGGTGGTCACTACCGGCAATTCCATCGCCATGGCCTCCAAAATCTTGTTTTGAAGGCCTGCCCCCAAATGGATCGGGGCAACAAAAAGAGAGCCTTTCTGATACCCGTCGCGGATATCATCCAGCCAGGGAATGACCCGCAGGCGATCCTGTTCCAGTGCCAGGACATCCCGGGTCGGGCGGGCTCCGGCCAGCAGCAGGGTCGTCTCCGGTCGAGCTCTCCAGACAATGGGCATGACCTCCCGGGCCAGGAACAACGCCGCAACCCGGTTCGGATAATACCCCAGATTACCGATGAACGTCAGATCCCATTCTGGTGTAGAAGGTCCGGACGGAGATCTGAAATACGCAGTATCGATCCCGTTGGGAATTATGGTTGCCGGCCAGGTCTGTTCGGGGTCAATGATGGTATGGTCGCGCTCGCTGATGAATGTCTGCTGGTCGACCCAGTGCGGAACGCGG
>JAUIEA010000191.1 GCA_030429045.1 Bacteroidia bacterium
AAACGCTCAATTGATTCGGGGATGCCGGAAGACTGCAATCATAGATATACATGCCGGACATGGAGCCGATAAACAGCTTGTCCTCATAGGGCCAGATCGTTTCGATATCCCAACCAATGACCGGATCGGCCACCTTAAGTGGCTCTGCCGGTTGATCCAGATTGTAGACATGCAGGCTTTGCAGATCCACCGCATAGAGATACCCGTTCATGATGGTCATCCGGGCCGTCGATCCGCCGATCCCCGGTGCCTGGGTAGATGGAACACTCCAGGAATCCCCGCCAGTTCTGGAGGCACCATCGAAGAAGATGAGATCATCATTCTGAAGGCACGACACTTCAACCATGGTGTCTCGTTCCAGGTATTTGACCAGTACCCCTTGTGCGCTCTGGGTATACATGTTAAAGACGTTCTGCTGACGGGAAACCAGTTGGGGCGAGACCGGGTTTGTAAGATCAAAGGCCAGAAGGTCCATATAGTTGTCGGCATATAGCATCCCCTGATACATGGCCATATCCCGGTTGCCCGGTATAGCCAGGAAGCCCATGTTGACCGGATTGGCCGGGTCCGAGTTGTTGATCAGGTGGATCCCCTCTTCGATCTCGTTGATCAGGAGGAGTTGTCCATAGACATAGATCTTTCCCGGATGGGTCAGGGGCCGGGCTGCTTCCATGCCCACACCTTCCCGGAGCTCATCTGCCATGACATACACGGGGGTATAGACCGTGTATCTGCGGGTTTCCACACAGTCATCCTTCAAACATCCACTGATGATCAGGGAGAGAAACAGGAGGGGCAAGAGGAGCGTTCGCATAGGGAAGTGGATTTGTACAGTATAACGCAGTTCAAGATAAGAACGTGTGCGGCTTTGTCGGACAAATAGATCGCGGCAGGGCTTCTCTTGACCGTGAGAGACCGTTGACCCCAGAGGTCCGCTGGTTGACTGAAATGACTGAACCAGGTTTCCAAGCCTCAAGAGTCGGTGTGCTGGGGCTTTTCAGTTGGAAATTCGGGATATTTTTCGATCTTTAAAGTATTACATATCACCCACTCTTCATTCAACTCAACCCGTATGTCCCTGCTTGTTCGCATCAGTTTTATCCTGTTCACGCTTTCCCTGCTGACCTATGCCTGCACACCCAGGACCGCCGTTTCGGAGCGGCCTCCGGCGGCAGATATCCCGGTTGTTGCCTATGCCGACATTAATTCCATCCTGGAACGCAGTTGCTCGCCCTGCCATTATCCCGACTTAAAGGGGAGAGTGACACCTCTCGACAACTACAAAGCGGTCAAGAATCACCTTGCAGAAATGATCAAAAGGGTAGAACTCCCCCAGGATCAGGAGGGCTTCATGCCTTACGAATTAAAGAAAGAGGCCCTCTCCAAGGAGGAGATCCTGATGCTGAAGAACTGGGCCTGGGGCGGATACCGCAAATGACCAGTCGGATTCCTGTCCACAATCGCATTCACGTATGAATAATCGTTCCCCCAAACCACCCACCAGCAGTGCCGTCTACGGTTTCGGATTCATCGGGGCTGCCATCTATTATCTCTCTCATGCCACCAGCTTTCTGGCCGGAGTCATCGGCTTCCTCAAAGCCCTGGTGTGGCCCGCATTCCTGGTCTATCATGCCCTGGAGATGATGAACAAGTGATCATTCTGACCAACAGACCGCACAAAGCATCTCTGGTCCCTGAGCAGGCTCGGGAACTTTCGCTATCTTTACACTGTATTCATTAACGCACCGGATACCTTTAGAGGGCCCTTCTTCTTTGATCTGTTGCACTACTTCTTCACTAAAATTACGGACGAACCCTTTATGAGTAAATCGCAACAGAGCTTCAACAAAAAAGAACGGGAAAAGCTAAAGAGAAAGAAAAAGCAAGACAAGCGTGAAAAGCGGGAAGAGCGCAAAGCCAATTCCCAGAAAGGTCTCCCACTCGAGGAAATGTTCTCCTACGTCGATGAGAACGGCAATCTGACCTCCACTCCTCCGGATCCCTCCAAAAAGATCAAGATCAAGGCTGAAGATATTCCACTGGGCGTTCCCAAGCGGGAAGAGATCGATCCTGCAGATCTGATCCGGACCGGAAAAGTGACCACCTTCTACAATTCCAAGGGATACGGATTCATCCGCGACCTGGATTCACAGGAAAGTCTGTTCTTTCACGTCAAATCCCTTCCTGAAGGCGTTCAGGTCGATGAGGGTGACACCGTCAACTTTGAAGTGGAAATGGGACCCAAAGGTGCCAATGCCGCCAATGTCCGACCTGCTGTAGCCTGACTTCGGAGATCGGACATACCCGAGATCACCATGCCTGATCAGGCGTGACATGATCAGATACAAACACCACAATTTCGGGTTCGCCCGGGATTGTGGTGTTTTTCTTAACCTTCCTTTAAGAGGCTTCCGGGCCCTCCCCCTGCAACTTTCGCCTGTGGGTCGGGTCCCATGAATGAATGAGCCATTTTCCCTTGTTTATACTTATTGCTTCCCCAGAACCGTTCTTCTGTCCAAGCATCCTTCCCATCCTTATCTTTAGGCCATGAATACCATCCTCCGCATCCTGACGGGCATTGTGCTCTTCCTCGGCGCAGCCCTGCCTGGCAGTCAGGCACAAGTCATGAACTTCGAAGACACCTGGAAGAAATTCCTCCAGGAAGAGAAGACCGTCAACATCAGTCAGATCGCCAGGCCCAGCAAGAGCGAAACCTATATGTACCTCCGCTGGTGCCTGATGTTTGCCAATAACAACTTCTGCTCCAACCGGATCGACAATGCCGAAGAGCTGATGATGGAGATCGAAATGATCGGCCCCAAGGCGTATGGCCCCATCCCCGGATTTGCACTGCGATATGACGACCTCGCAGCCAAGATCAAAGCCTATCATGCCGTCGACAGACTCTGGACCCGTTTTCTTCGTCGGCACGATGTCAGCCTGCGCGAGCTGGAAATCGAAAAAGCGACGGAAGTATGCGAATTGGGCACCCTGGCCAAACACCGGTTCATGCTGGCCCAGGCCCACTTCTGTAATGGCGATGAGGAAAAAGCCCGTGAAGACTTTGAACGAAGGGTCATGATCCTCGCCGAACGGACTTCTCTCAAGATCGAGGATGTAGACGGCCTGCCCGAGGAGATCGCCCGGATGCGCATCATCTTCAACTCCCTGACAGACGTCAACCTGGCCTGGAAGGATTTCCTCATCACTGGTCAGAGTATCGGCTTTGACCCCACTCCACTGGAAAAGAATTGCAATCCCATACCGGCCATCAAAGGACATATCCTCAAGGCCGCCAGCAATGTCTGCGAACTGGGTGCCGAAGCCCTGATCGATATCGATCGCCTTCGTTCTGCCGCCAGCCAGGCCCTGCCCCGGGAGGTCAGCGACAAAATAGCCTGGCTCAAGACTCAGGTAGCGACTTACGATGCAGACCTGGCCCTGCTGGACCGTGCCTGGAAGGAATTCATGACCCGTGATTCATTGCGGCGGGGGATCGACTACCCTCATGAGCTCTGCCGTCCCGAAGCACAGATCCGGTCCTGGATCCTGGATGGCGCCCAGGACCCATGTGCCCTCGGCCAGGAGCGACTGGAACGCGTCAAGCAATTACGATTTCAGAAGAATCCTGTCCTGGATGCCTCGACCCTGTCCGGGATCCGCAAGCTGGAACAGCGTATCCAGAACCTGGATACCGATATCCGCCAGCTGGACCGGTTATGGTCGACCTTCATCGCCGCCGATGACACCCTCAATGGCTCCTTCACCCTGCTCCCATCCTATTGCGATGCAGCCGCCCAGATCAAGGCCTGGACGATGCTGGGCCACTTCGATCCATGTGGTGAAGGGCATACGATCATGGGCAAGATCCTCAAACTGAAGCGAGAGTCCGGTATCGAACTCAGCCAGGATGTCGTCTGCTCCATCAGCCGCCTGGATGCCAAGATCTGGGATTGCCGTTACTGGGAGCTGGTCGCCGAAGCCAAGCGGCTGACCGAAGAGGAACGCAACAAATTCGGGCCCCTCTCGGCGACAGTGATGGAAGGCGACCTCAACAGTGGCGCACATCCGTGTTTTACCACGGTGAGCTACCTGCCCATGAGCTTTGTGGGAATCCGCTATCTCATCACCGCAGAATTGTGTGAACAATCAGGTGATGGCATGATCGGCTATCCGGACCTGTACCAGCACATGGTGTCCTGGGTACAGAAAGAAGTCCTGGGCCGCTACTGTGAAGGACGCATGCGCTGCACGGAAGAGTTTTACGTATACGCAGAAGGCCATACCGAAGGAGGCAAATTTCCAGGCGCCCGATATTTCAAGGATCTGGATATTCCGATCAAGACCCCCTACCTGAAGAACGATGACGAGGAGTCTGTGACCCTGGGTACACGCAAACCCATTACCACAGAGCTGAAGTCCAATCACGACCTGGCTGTAGCCCGGGCCTGGGCCGCCAAGGAAGAACTTGATGCCTTTGGCGTAGATGTGATCATTGGCACCTGGGAGCATTCCAAGTATGAGACCGGTCCCGAATATCGGGTGGTCAAGGTGGAGCTCAACCTGGTGAACCTCTTCATGGATTTCTATGAAAAGACCCTCGCCCGACTGCTTCTTGAATCCGGAATCGGTGAGCGCCCGGATGAATGTTAGTTGAGAAGTGGAGGAGGTAAGGAGTGGAGGAGTTAAGGAGTGGAGGAGGTAAGGAGGTTAGGAGAATCATGGCCTGAATGACCCAATACCTAACGCCCTATGCCCAATCCCTCGGGATCACCAATAATTTAATAGCCCCCGGTTTCAACCGGGGGTTTTTGTTTTAGAGCAGTATTGGGCTTTAGCCTCATATAGGAGCACCGCTGTCGAGGAGTTGAGGAGGTTATGAGGTTATGAGATCTGTTATTGGGATATTCCGTTATTGGGTTATTTCGAGGACCGTGGAATGAGGAATGAGGACGACTCAGAGCCATTTTCACCTTGAACATTGAACAGGGAAAGCGTCAGCTGACCCTTGCACTTTGAACGGCCAGACCTCGTGCTAGAGTCCCCAGCAACAGGCAACTTGGAACCAGCCCCGAGTTCTCGGGGGAGCAAACGCAGGAACCAGGAATGAGGGCCGTGGGCAGAGCCATTTTCACCTTGAACATTGAACTGGGGAAGCGTCAGCTGCCCCTTGAACTTTAAACGGCCAGACCTCGTGCTGGAGTCCCCAGCAACAGGCAACCTGGAACCTGGAATTTCGCCC
>JAUIEA010000192.1 GCA_030429045.1 Bacteroidia bacterium
CCCTGGATCACATGGCCGACCGCGGAAGGTGCCGTCCCATCCTGTTTCATTGGTTAGTCCCGGGGTGGACAAGAGCAGATTACCCCAGCGATCCCAGATCGTCAGGTGGTCGATGGGATAGGTACGATCTGACGGACTGACCGCCTGCCACACATCGTTGATACCATCGCCATTCGGACTGAAGGCGGTGGGAACAAAGACCTGCAACGGGTAGATCACCCGGACAGTCAACTCATCCGTGGCGGTACAGCCATTGGCATCCGTCAGGGTGATCTGATAAACTACGGTGCTCAAGCCTTCTGCCTCCAGGGTTTCCTGCCCAACCTGATTCAAACCCTCCGGGGGGGTCCAACTCAGGGTATAAATCCCCGCATTGGTCTGGATGAAGCGTGTCCCTTTTTCGTTTTTATTCAGGATAAGTTCAGGTCCCGCTTCCAGGTAGAGGGCCGGTGGATCCTGGACCACCAGCGTTGACGTCGTTGTGCAACCCATGGCATCCACTATGGTCAGTGGGTAAGGGCCAGCGGAAAGATTCGACATGATATAGCCGGGAAGCAATACAGCACCACCCGGCAGGAGTTGGTAGCTTCCAGATCCTCCACTTACCGAACTCAACTGGATCTGGCCATCTTCAACACCCTTACAGGTTGGTTCGACCACCTCCCATTCAGCGAGAATGGGGGCCAACATGATCACCTCTATCGTATCCGCAGCCACACACCCTTCATTGGCCGTCACCGTGACGGCATAATCACCAGCGGTATTAACAGGAATAGATTGTCCTGTGGCGCCGGTACTCCATTGGATCTGGGGATAGGACCCGATGGACAGTGTCCCCGCCTCTCCTGCGCAGAGGAGGGTATCTCCGGTGATCTGTGGTACTGGGTTGGGCAAGACGGTCAGCTCGAGTACATGGACCGTATCACAAAGACCGGGGCCTGGGTGAACATAGGTACCGGTCGCAGAATAGGAAGTCCCCTGGAAGGAATAACTCGCTCCGGCACAGATTTCTGCTGTGGTCAGGAGGGTGTCACCACCGGCAACGAAGCTTACCACGACCGTATCTGCCCCTAAGCAACCCTGGGCATTGGTGACCTGCACCATGACCGAACCACTGGAACTGACATCAAAGGTCGCGCCTCCAGGAATGCCATTCCAGGTATAGCTGCTGAACCCGCCGCCTGCCGAAAGGGTCACGATCTCTCCCTGGCAAGCGGTCCGATCCTGTCCCAGATCTGGGACAGGAAGCGGCACAACAGAGATAGTCAATGATGCCGTATCGGCCGGGCATTCGGCCGAGGTTTGGACGATATACTGCCACAGGCCCGGACCGTCCAGCACTGCATTATAGGTGGAGCCACCCTGGTTCAAACCAGGGGACCAGGTACCTCCAGGCTTGGCATCGGCACCCAAGAAATCATTCAGATCAATGAGTTGATCTTCGGCACAAAAGCTGAGGGTAGTATCCCGACCGGCTTCATTTACCTTGGGGTCCAGCAACAGGAAAGCGGTAGATGTATCGCTGCGTTCTTCACCGGCATAAACGACCACATGAATCGTGCGCATACCGGGAGTGGGGTTGATCTGATCATTCTGCCAGTATGCACCCAAAAGTGCCTCAGCAAAGGCAGTATCGGTCGGACTACCCAGGATGGGGGTAAAGGTCAAACGCTGTGTCCCCGATCCTGCAATACCGATACTATCTGTATCTGGAGCCATCAAATAATCGGCCGGCCCATCCGGAGGATTCTCCAGCCAGACTACCAGGCTGTCCAGTGTATAATCGCTGTATACATTCAGATCGGTATCGCCAACAGCTGCCTTGGCAGGGAGACAATAGATGGTATCCCGCCAGTCGAGGGGAGGGGCTTGAGCGGAGTCGTTCGTGTCGAGGTCAATTTCAAGCTGACACGTATAAGTAAGAAATTCGGCAGGGGAGGTAGCTCCAATTTTTCCAAAATCGGCCGGACAAACCAAACTGTAGGTAAAGTCCTCCATATTCAATTCATAAACTCCGTGGGGTGTATAGGAGCCGCACAATAGAACATGTTCATTCTGACAATCATCGACAATTGTGGTCAAGGCTTGCGTTGTTCCCTTCAAGTCTAAAACTGCCACGATTTTATTATTGCCAGGATTGGCCAAGTCTATTTCATAAATGATATTTTTATCCAACGTATTCAAATCACCCCCTGACAAGTACAGCTTCCCCTTGTAAAACGTAAGATCATGTGTCGGAGAAATATGTGCCGGCAAAGGCATCACTTCTGTATGCTGTCCGGTTGTTTTGTCAAACACGACCAGAGCTCCTTGACGGGCTGAATATAATGTTCCATTTTTGTCAGAAACCAATGATGATTGATTTGTTGTCAATATATAGGGCGGAAGTTTAATATAGGACTTTGTACCAACATCATACTTCACAAGGTTGAACGCACATATCAAATACAAATCGCCATCAGGCGTAACAGCCACGTCATTGATACCAATCAATTCAGGCAGACTATCAATGATGACTGAATCACAACCATTTGATAAATCAAATACACCTAACCGTTCACCAGAATCGCAATAGTATATTTGCTGACAATTTGTTGATTCAACATTAAGTAGAAAATGGAATATTAAAATCAATAATACTCTCATATATAAATAATTAAAGGGGAGGGCACAAAGAAATACCCTCCCCTTCATGATTATCGAATATTCAACAATAAGACTTGGACGATACTCGAAGTTTGAAGTTCACATAAATACATTCCCTTGGGTAAAAATGATAAATCCAACTCCGCATTTTGCCTAAAATCGCCAGCAAGTTGTTGGATATATACACTACGTCCATGTATATCCCGTATGGTAAGAATGCCTGATCCTAAAGGCTGATCAGAATTAATCCAAACCACACCATCAGTTGGATTTGGCCAAATCTGAACTTGGTGCTCTCGTGAAAGATCAGTTTTGGTAATGGCTTTCCAAGAATAGTAGTCTCCCTTTCGATAGGCGCCGGGGACTCCGGGATGCTTGTTTAGGCCAAAGACAACCGGTTGCGCTGCTTCATATACTAGATCGAATTCTAACCCTTGATTATTCTGGGCTTTGTCGGTGTCACCCTGGTCCAACCACCACAAACCGACCATTTGATCTGAAGTCTGAATGATGTTGGTTAACTCAGTATCATGATGTTGAGTCGAACGAAACTCCTTCACCCGAAATGGCAATTCAGATTCTAACGCCAGGAAGAACAATTCCAGATCACCGCCATATGGTATGGAGATTCGTTGACGGTATTCACCTGGAAATATTTCCTGATTATCAGTGAATGTCACTATTTCGTATCCAACGGATGTCGCCGACCTTGATTCCACCTGCGAGTCTCCAGGTCCGAATTGATCACTGCATTCGGTACATGTCCCATCCACATCACCCACTTTAATTCCCCAGAAATCTGCCTGGTTGTAATAACCTGGCTCCACATCTTTCCATTCGTTGAAACTTGGAGTATCTATATGACAACCTGGATTTTCATAGCCAGAATAAGTCTCAGTTGATACAAAACGCCAATAGTAAATTGTCCAGGTCGGGATGGTTTGATTTGCCAATTGTAATGCAGCAACGACATCTGATATGGTCAAGTTCCCGTCTGGAAGAACATCCGCTGCTATAGCTTTCCAGGGTTCTGTCCAACATCCAGAAGTCAGCTTGGTATTGATATCATATACATCGGCACTGGTCACCCCGCAAAAGGGGTAATCCCACTTGGATGGCACCACCCGATATTCTTCCTCTGGTGTAACTGGTCCGGAAACATAAATGCCTTCATCATCTGTCAAGGAGGTCGAAAGTATGGGTGTAAGCCCAGGTAAAGGATAAACCTCCATGGTTGCCTCGGGCAATCCACTGTTAATTGAATTAATACAAGTAGATCCATGCTTTTGGACCACTCCGCTAACATATGCTGCAGGGAAACAGGCTTCAAGGTCTTGACACCCTGTTCCAACATCCGCCATACAGGGTGATCCCGTCTGTCCATCGTAGCGATACTGGCCGCTGATGGTATGGGTCAAACAGCTTCCTGCCGGTGCAGTATAATAGACCTTTATCAAGTATGTAAGGTCTGAAAGATCGGCAGGACTTGTGGTCGTGAAGCCCTGTATCGAAATGGTGTTTGTGCCAAATACAACATCGACCCAAGGAATAGCCTTCAGGATTGGATGAAGAGTTGCCTCAGTTTTGGCCTGGTTGAACGTAACAAGTGGCGGGTTCGGGTTGAGTTGGATCTGAAAGTTGACAACCCGAATATTTTCCATCTCTTCGACATCAACGATGCCAAACACTAGGACCATTTCATGGTCATCATTGACAAAATCATCGTTGTCATTTGGATTGCTGTCTTCGTCAAGACCGGTCAGGCAAATTGTGGCTGGGTCGTAAGGACACTGAGCTCTTAATTCAAGGAGAGAGAGAGAGAGAGCACACAGCATGAGCATGAGGAACGTTAGACGTTTCATCGGTTTTGGGTTTTTGAGATGAGAAGGAATACCAGGGTACAAAATACTCCACAGTGCTCTCATTGTCAATAGCAGATGTGTTAAATATTAGGCGTTGGGTATTGGATGTTGTGAGGCCTCTGACCAGCGCAATCAAGCACCAGGTGAGAAGCACCAATGGAAAAGCACCAAAAAACAAGCATCAAATTCCAAATCAGAAATTCCTGCCTCGCCGGCAAGCCGGCGAATGACCAAAACATACGATCCTGCTCATCCTCAAATCCTGAGAATCCTGATGCTGACAATGAGGGTATTTGGTATTCGGCATTGGGCGTTGGGTCGCTCTGGCCTGGGCATGCGCAAGCCAAACGAGGTTTACGCCGCTTAATTTGTAAGTTTAAGTAACCTGAACTGTCAACCTATATCAGGACAAGACGGGTCTATTTCAGCCCCTTTGCCCTTCACCATTTACCCTTCACCGGCCCAGGGGGAGCCTACTGCCAGAGTGGCAACAGCCACTGACGTGCTCAGGCGAACAGCGAACAGCGAATGGCGAACAGCAAAATATCATCGCACCAATTCCACCTCCCCACTGATCTGCTTGGAACTGCCATCCGGCAATACCAGTACCATCTCGTAGACATAGACACCTGGATCACATGGCCGACCGCGGAAGGTGCCGTCCCATCCTGTTTCATTGGTTAGTCCCGGGGTGGACAAG